>DASWTL010000288.1:0-3384 GCA_036402155.1 Sphingobacteriaceae bacterium
GTATTCAGAGCAGACCTTAGTTTATTTCCAAACTAAAACATTATTTCATTTTCGAATCCCATTCGCCAAATGAAGATGACGGCAAAACGATAGTGGTGTAATTTTCGATCAATGCCAGGATACGTTCTCTTGGACCTTTTACCCAATCGTCGCTATTGTAAAAAGCATCTTCATCCTTTTGCCGGTCCTCCAGGCTTCTAAAAGAACGAACGAGGTAATAACTGTTCTCATCGTGCAATGAGGGACCGAAGGACACAACAGCCATTTTCCATTTTTTTAGCAAAGGCATCGATTCATTAATAACAAGCTGATGGAATTTATCCCTGGTTCCAGCCTTTAAGTTGTATGATCTGATTTCAATAACCTGGTTTGCCATGTCCATTCGCTTAGTTTGAAATGAATTGTTATCTGACTCAGGTAAAAATGTCAACATAAGAAATGCTGAAAAAAGGGACAGTATCAATTTACCCATTTTGAAACATTTTAATTTTTTCAATGCTAATTGTAAATAAAGACCTGTTTAACTATAATCAAATTTGGTGCAGTATATAAAATTACAGAGAAGACCCAGCTATCTGAACACAGAAAGCAGGTAAGACCATACTAAATTCCCTTTTTTTCATATCAAAACCTTATCTCAGTTCATTTCCAACGCTGGTTGAAATTGGCAAAACAGAAAAACTGAGAATAAATATATTCAAACCGGTAAGGGTATTGACAGACTTGTGTGTCTCACTCTAAAAGCAACTAAGCTTACCAGGAAATAGAGGCTGAACAGCATCAATTTGGAAACAGGAAAAGGAATATATACTAATAGCGCCGAATTCCGAAAGCTATTTGAAAATTGCTTTCATGAATATTATGAGGGGTTGCACCGGTATGCTTTTACAATTGTCAAAGAAAATGAACAAGCCAAAGACATTGTGCAGGCTGTATTCTGTAAATGGTGGGAAAAAAGGGACGACATCAATATTGAAACTTCTGTCAAATCATATCTCTACACGGCAGTTTATAACCAATCACTGAACCATGTCAGAAACATTAAAAACCGGAAAACATTTGCCGTAGATTTTGGTGATTACAAATTTGACACACCTGAGAATAAGGTAGACCTGGAGCATAGTACAGAACTGGAATGTAAACTGATGAATGCAATTGATGATCTTCCGACACAATGCAGGATAATTTTTTTGAAATGCAAGTTTGAGAAGAGAAAGTATTCTGAAATAGCAACTGAACTCAATATATCGGTGAAGACGGTAGAAGTGCAAATTGGGAAAGCTTATAAAATTCTGAGGGGAAGATTGATAAATATCACAAGCAGTTCATTTTTGTTCCTCCTGCTTTTTTAATCAGTAACATGTAAATGATCATTAATTGGAAAACAATACAGCATTAAAAATAGGCGAAGCTGAAATTGGCAAATATCTTTCCGGAGAGGCCAGTCCTGACGAAGCTATGCTACTGGAAGAATGGTTAGATTCTTCTTTGGCAAACCGGGAATTATTTAATCATTGCCTGCAGGTAAACAACAGTTTAGCGAAAGATGGGCGGTACCAGGTGCCTGTAACAGCAGATGCATGGATGCAGTTAGTTGATGCTATTCCTGAACTTAGAAGGAAGAGTGTTCAGCCTACGATTAAAAATCTGTTTTCAATTTACAGCATTGCCGCTTGTGTAACTGGTCTTATTATTCTGTCAGCAGTTTTATTCTTCCATACCAGGTACGATGACAAAGGGGCCAGGGAAATAACTTATGCCGCAACAAACAACAATGAAACAAAAGTGCTGCCAGACAGTTCCGAAATTATTCTAAGTTCCGGCAGCAGACTGAGCTTTCCTGAAAAATTCAAACCAGATAGCAGGGAAACCAACCTGCAGGGAGAAGCATATTTTACGATAACTCACAATGCTGCTCAGCCTTTCATCATAACCGTTGATAATATTAATATCCAGGTTATAGGTACTTCATTTAATGTAAAGGATTTGATAGACGAGGGAATGATCGAAACCCAGGTGGTTTCCGGAAAAGTGAAAATGTATAACGATAGCGGTGAAATTATTATCGCCTCCGGACAAACCGGCATTTACAATAAAAGCAGCAATGCTTTCCACTTGGAAGATACCTTGCGCATTAACCGCTTTAGTTATGCCACCCGGAATTTTAATTTTATTAATGAGGATCTCAACTCTATCATCGGGTATCTTGAAAAGGCATATTCGACGAAAATAATACTGAACAATCCCCAATTAGGCAATTGCAAAATAACGTGTGCATTTGAGAACAAGAGCATTGAGTATGTGCTGGAAGTGATTGCTGTTACACTCAAATTGACCTACAAGGTTAACAATGGAATAATTCATATTGGAGGTAATTATGAAGGCTGCTAAATTGGTGATAACCTTTCTTGTAACCTGCGTTGTTTTGCAACTGCCATTGAACGCGCTAACTCAAAATCAAACCACAGTAAATTTAAAAACAAGAATTAATCTTGGAGCCAAACCTATAAGATTTGATTCGTTGGTAAGCGTTATTCGAGACAGGCGAAAGTGCAGTTTTCATTCAATACCGGAAAAATTACACCAGACAGGATGTTTACCTTAAAGCCTGGTGAACAATCACTGGAAGACGTGTTAATTCAGGTTAAATCCAAAACTGGTATATATTATAAAACAATCGGAAGCCACATTGTTTTATTGGATAAACTTCCGGAGACAGAACTTAATAAACCGGGTACTACCACTTCAACTTCGCGCCCTGTGACTAAAAAACCTTCTGTTAAGAGGCCCGCGGGAAAAATAACTGAAAAAAAAGCGATTCCCTATCCTGCCGGTGGTACCGACCAACATCCATCTGACGACGGAACTTTTACAGCAGATGAAAACGATGATATATCAGAATCAACAAAAAAGGCGGATGATTATCTGTATGATGGTGCAGATAAAATGGAAGCTATAACAGATTCCAATAAGACTAGACTAACTGATACTGCCAGGCGGATCCTGGCTAAAAATCATCCCGCTTCTATTAGTATTGAAAAAGAAAACAGGAAAATAGAGAAGCAAACATTAACAGAGGATAAGTCCTTCCGGTTTTTTGCAGGCGGCGGATTAGTCAGAACAGCAGGTATCAGAGATGAGATCAACACTAACCTGATGGGGTGGGAAGATAACGTTAAAGCAGAAAAGCGAATCACTCAAAATTTATCAGCGACTGTTTCCTTTGGGGTCGCGCATTTTACAGGCCGCTACAAATCCAAATTTAACCGCTTCAGGAGCACCGGTGATTCAACGATTCAAAATTTTACACTGACTCCTCTGCTTGCAGGTTTCAGGTATAGATTAGGTTCCATAATGTATCTATCGGCAGAGGCAGGAATAACC
>DASWTL010000289.1:0-35275 GCA_036402155.1 Sphingobacteriaceae bacterium
CTTACCAGTTTAATAAGAAAAATCCACAGTCGCTGGGTAATAATTTCGTATTTTCTATAACTGAATTTGATAAAAAAACGCTATGGGTCGCTACCCAGGGGGGCGTTTATATTTTTGATCTGGAACGGGAAAGCTTCACAAAATTTGCACCTTTAAAGGATATCTCTGTATATGACATATTAAGAGATCAGCGCGGATTAATGTGGATGGGTACCAAGTCTGATGGTCTGTTTTGTTATAATCCAAAAAGCAAAAAAACCACTAATTATAAAGTATCACGACATGCTAATTCCATATCCTCCAATCACATCAGGAAATTAGTTGAAGATCATGCGGGTAACATATGGATCGGGACATTTGGACATGGGATAGATGTTTTTGATCCTGTTAAGAAGGTTTTTAAAAACTACAACACAGGTAACAGTGGTTTGTCGAGTGATTTTATACTTACATTATATAAAGATATTACCGGTGACATTTGGGCCGGTACGTTCGCCGGAGGGTTAAATCATTGGAAACGCTCTTCCGGAACTTTTAAAAGTTTCAGAAAATCTGATGGCAACAGCATTAACGATGATATAGTAAGAGCCATATATCAGCCATCGCCGGGTAAATTATATATCGGTACAGAGAAGGGTCTGAACGTGCTTAATTTAACAACGAATCAGTTTACATCGGTTGTAAAAAAAGCCAATAATCCATTTGGATTAAGTGATAATGCCATTTATACCATCTGTGCAGATAGAGAAGGTGGAATATGGGTGGGGACCTTTTTCGGCGGTGCAAATTATTTGCAGGAGAAAAGCCTGGGTTTCGAATTATACTATCCTACAGGTGAACGTAATTCACTCAGTGGTAGCGCGGTAAGCGCTTTTCTGGAAGATAAACCCGGCATGTTTTGGGTAGGAACTGAAGATGGCGGATTAAACTATTATAATTCATTTAATAATACATTTAAGCAGTACCCTTTTGAAAGCGGTCAGCAAAAACTCTCTTATCATAATATCCACTCACTATTTAAAGACAGTAAAGGAAATATTTGGATCGGCACGTTCGCCGGTGGGCTAAATGTTTATAACCCATCTACCGGAAGGGTCAAAAACTATAAGAATAATCCGTCAGATCCGTCTTCAATAAGCAACAATAACATTTATTCCATTTATGAAGATAAAGATCATGTAATTTGGGTAGGTACAACTAAGGGTTTAAATATTTATGATCCCCAGAAAGATGCTTTTAAGCTGGTTAAAGAAATGGGCCTGGGAGACAATATTATTTATGATATTTATGAAGATGATACCAAAACGATTTGGTTCGCCACCTATGATATCGGGTTGATTTCCAATAATAAAAGGTCGGGTAAATGGAAACAGTACCTGGCAGATGGAAAAAAAGGATCCCTGAGCTCGAATAAGATTATTTGTATTTTGGATGACCATTCCGGAAACCTGTGGCTCGGAACGGATGGCGGTAGTTTAAACAGACTGAACCTTCAGGATAAAACAGTTACCGTATTTGATGAAACAACAGGTATGGATGGAAATGTTGTGTATGGGATTTTGCAGGACGATAACCGGACGTTGTGGATATCAACCAATAATGGGCTATACAATTTTATTCCTTATAGAAACAGCTTTAAACAATTCACCAATTGGGATAATTTGCAAAGCAGGCAGTTTAATTACAATGCTTACTATAAATCATCTTCAGGTAAATTGTATTTCGGTGGCATAAAAGGATTTAATTCTTTCTATCCTGATAGTGTGCGTGACGTTAATATTTCAAATAAGATTGCCTTTACCAATTTTCAGCTTTTTAATAAAGATGTTAAAATTAACGATCCTGAAAGTCCTATTGATAAGCCAATAAACTATAGTGAGCGAATAATTTTATCGCACGATCAATCTGTTATAAGTATTGAGTACGCCGCACTGAGTTTTGTTGCCCCAAATAAAACAAAATACGCCTACAAAATGGAGGGGTTTGATAAGGAGTGGAATTATGTAGGTACACAGCGTAAGGCAACCTATACTAATTTACCTGCCGGTAATTATGTTTTTAAGGTTAAAGCTGCCGGAAATGATGGGAACTGGAATTCTGAGGGAACTAGCATCCGGTTAACAGTAAATCCTCCTTTTTATCAATCGGTTTGGGCATATATTTTATACACTTTTGCAGCAGTGGGTATTTTTATAGCTTTCAGACGGTATACTATCAATCAAACCAGGAAAGAGAACGAAATAAAACTGGAGCGTATTAACTCTAAAAAAGAGCAGGAGTTTTACTCGCAAAAAATTGAGTTTTTTACAGCTATGGCACATGAAATCAGGACACCTTTGTCACTAATCATTGCCCCGTTAGAAAAATTATTGAGCTCAAATAACTGGAAGCCTGATGAACAAAAGCAGTTAAGTGTTATGGACGAGAATTCAGGCCGCTTACTCACCCTAGTTAATCAGTTGCTGGATTTCAGGCGTATAGAAAGCGAGTTCTATACCATCTACAAGGAGGAAACAGACCTGGTTTCGTTGGTTCATAGCATTTATTCCAGGTTTTCGGCCATGTCATATCAAAAAGGAGTGAAATTTACTTTAAGTACCAAGGTAAGTAAACTCCTGGTCCAGATAGACCCGGAAGCTTTTACGAAAATTTTGAATAATCTATTGATAAATGCCTTTAAGTTTACACGTACAAAGGTGAAAATTGGCATTAATGAACCCCAGCAGAATAGCGACGGTGAATATTTCTTCTCTGTAACTGTTGAGGATGATGGTATTGGGATTCCGGCCTCAGAAATTGATGATATTTTTAAGAAGTTTTTCAAAGTTTCTTCCGGAGATCATCATTACAGTAACCTTGGTGGTACAGGCATCGGTCTGGCGCTTGCTAAAGCACTTGTCGAAAAACACAATGGAAATCTGGAAGTGTCAAGTAAAGAAAAGGTAAATACAATCTTTAAAATTATAATACCTTATACTGTATCTGAAGAAGTTCCGGTGCAGGTAGTGGAAGACCTTGAGGAGGATGCGGCCAATGTATTGGATGAAGACAGCACAACTATTTTAGTTGTTGAAGATGATTTATCTCTGAACGATTTTATAACACAAAGCTTAAAGGCAGAAGGCTTCAAAGTGTTTAAAGCAACCACAGGCAGGGAAGCGTTGGATGTGCTGGAAGAATATCGCATAGATCTGATACTTTCGGATGTGATGATGCCCGTTATGGATGGAATGGAACTGTGCAGCAACATAAAATCCAATATTAATTATAGTCATATTCCATTGGTGCTTTTAACTGCCCGATCCAACTCAGAATCTGAAATTGCTGCTATAGAAACAGGGGCAGATTCCTATATAGTAAAGCCGTTTAAATGGAAACACGTTTCGGCAGTAATTAAAAATCTCTTGGAATCCAGGGTCAGGTTAAAAAATAAATTTGCCGAACAGCCATTTGCTAAAGCAAATAGTTTGACAACAAATAGTCGTGATAAGAAGTTCCTGGATAAAGTAATTGAGATCATTGAGCAACGGATCACAGATCCCCAGTTATCTGTTGAAGAGTTAAGTAAAGACTTGGCTATGAGCCGTTCCAGTCTTCACAAGAAGTTAAAATCGTTATCAGGCTACGTCCCCAATGAGTTTATCAGGCTGATCCGTCTGAAAAAGGCAGCCCAACTCATTCTGTCGCAGGAGTATAATATTTCAGAAATAAGCTATCTCGTAGGTTTTAACTCACACTCTTACTTTTCAAAGTGTTTTGTCAGCCAGTTTAAAATGCCTCCCAGTGAATTTATAGAAAAGCACAAGGAAGGGGTTATAAACTAGCAGAAAGATGCAACAGGTAGAGAACTATTTAGCTGCAGGATAATAGGTTTTAAGCTTTAATCTTGTGCAGATTCTACATTCTTTATATTATTCAATACAAGGTTTGTAATTAAGTTTCTTGTATTTGGGTAATATTGAACTATCAATATAATTGTACTCTTGAAATAAATTAATCCGTAAACCGGAAAAACTGCAAATACCGCCATCTGTTATGAGATCGTTACTACCACAAAGCATTTTATTCTGCCTTCTTCTGCTGCTTTTCAATACGGGTTTTGCCCAGGAGAAATCCAGGCCCAACATTGTTTTTATCTTTTCTGATGACCATGCATACCAGGCTATCAGCGCTTATAAGGGAATGTTATCAAAGGTTGCACCCACACCTAATATAGATCGTCTCGCAAATGAGGGAATGCTTTTTAATAAATGTTATGTTACCAATTCATTATGTACGCCTTCAAGAGCAAGTGTATTAACAGGTACTCACAGCCATATTAATGGAGTAAAAATTTTAAGTGATAAACTGGATTCAAGTCAGGTGACTTTTCCGTCAATTCTAAAAAGCCTGGGCTACCAAACCGCCCTGGTAGGAAAGTGGCACCTTAAATCCAACCCTGTAGGTTTTAACTATTGGGATATATTAAATAATCAGGGAGAATATTACAACCCCAATTTTATTACAGAATCCGGAAGGAAAAGAACTGAGGGTTATGTTACGGATCTTATTACCGATAAGGCGCTTAACTGGCTAAAAAATGAAAGGGATCAAAGCCAGCCGTTTATGATCATGATACAGCATAAAGCGCCTCATCGCACCTTTGAAAAGGGGCCAAAACATCTGAGTTTATATGAAGATACCGTCTTCCCGGAGCCGAAAACCCTATTTGATGATTATGCCGGGCGAGGTACAGCTGCTAAAACACAGGAAATGAGTATTGATAAAGATTTGAGGATCGGATACGATCTGAAAGTTTTTACCGGGAAAGAAGAGGGAGCGAAACGAAATCCCCGGTTTACAGAAGAGCAGCGCAAGGCCTGGGATGCAGTTTATGATCCAATAAAAGACGATTTCTTAAAGCGTAATCCTCAGGGAAAAGAACTCGTAAAATGGAAATACCAGCGCTATATGCGTGATTATCTGGCCACTGTACGTTCAGTTGACGATAATGTTGGCAGAGTTCTGGATTACCTTGATAAGAACGGTTTATCTGATAATACATTGGTAGTTTATTGTTCAGATCAGGGGTTTTATTTAGGTGAACATGGGTGGTTTGATAAGCGGTTTATGTATGAAGAGTCCTTCAGAACACCGTTACTGATGAAATGGCCCTCAGTTATTAAAGAAGGCAAGGTGAACAATGATATGGTTTCAAACCTTGATTTTGCTCAAACATTTATTGAAATGGCTGGAGGTAAAGCGCCTGATAGAATGCAGGGGGCGAGCTTACTGCCCTTAATGAAATCAAAGACGCCAAAGAACTGGAGAACAAGCCTCTACTATCATTATTATGATTTTCCGGCAGTGCATAGTGTTAAAAAACATGAAGGCGTTGCAAATAAGCGATATAAGCTGATGCACTTCTACGAAATCAACGAATGGGAGCTTTACGATCTGGAGAAAGATCCTAATGAAATGCAAAACCAATATAATAATCAATCATACGCTGCTGTGGTAAAAGAAATGAAACATGAATTGGTAAAATTGAAAAAACAATATAAAGCGGAATAAGCTACAAACTCTCCGGGTTGGAGGAGTAACCGGAATAGAAAATTGTTGAGAGGGAGTTGTACCCGATACTGAATTTACCAAAATAAGATATCTGCGAACTCTGGCAACTTAAATCTGACCAACCATGACCAATTATAACACCCTTTCGGATTCAACTTTAGTAAAACTACTTAAAGCTGGAGATAAAACGGCTTATACGGAGATTTATGATCGTTATAATTGGCTGTTACATCATCATACATTCAGAAAGCTTAACGATCGCGAAGAGGCGAGAGACGTTGTGCAAAGCTTATTCGTGATGTTATGGGCCAATCGGGAAATGATAGATATAAAAACTAACCTGCCAGGGTATTTATATACCTGTGTCCGTAATATTGTTTTAAATGTAATTGCACATAAACAGGTGCAGTCAAAATATATTTTGTCACTAGAGAACTATTATTCAGAAGGGTCCTGCAGTACAGATAATATGGTGCGTGAGCGGGAACTTGCCAGGGTAATCGAAAATGAGATTGAGGCGTTGCCACCTAAAATGCGTGAGGTGTTTCAATTAAGCAGAAAACTGCATCTTACTCATAAAGAAATTGCAGATAACCTTAGCCTGTCAGAGCAAACTGTACGAACACAGGTTAGAAATGCACTTCGAATACTCCGGTTAAAGCTGGGTATGTTGTTATACTTCCTTTATCTGGGTGATTTATTAGTTATTTATTTTACAAGCTGTTTTTTAGTAAACCAGAATATTTTTTAAGCTTCTACCCTATACACCCATCCTTCCTGTCTTGTATTAGGATACGTTCTGAACGGAAATGAATAAACAAGACATTCAAAAATTATTTGTCAAGTATAAGGCTGGTCTTTGCACAGAGGAAGAAAAAGCATTTTTAGAATCCTGGTATCTTCAATATGAGGATAAAGAGTTGCAGTACCTGTCACAGAATGATCGTAACAACGACCTGCAAGAGATCCGGGAATCACTGCTTTATAACCATAAAAGAGGACGGTCAGTACCTCTATTTCTGAAGGTAGCTGCGGTTGCTGCAATACTATTGCTGGTATCTGTTGAAGCCTGGATCTTACTAAAAAAAGAATCGTCTTCCTCACAAATCGTAAAAAATGAAATAAGAGATGATATCCAACCCGGAACTAATAAGGCAGTCCTGAGGCTTGCGGATGGCTCTATTATCGATCTAAATGGAATAAATAAAGGGAGGATTGCAAATGAAACCGGTATTGTAATTACTAAGGTTGATGACGGCAAGTTGTTATACACTATCGCCGGAAACAACATATCTACATCCCAGACGCTTAGTTTTAACACTATAGAAACCCCACGTGGTGGGCAATATCAGGTTGAATTGCCTGATGGTACAAAGGTTTGGCTTAATGCCGTTTCCTCCCTCAGGTTCCCAACCGGTTTTCCGGATGACGAGCGTGTAGTTCAATTAACGGGAGAAGCATACTTTGAGGTGGCTCGCGATAAAAAGCCATTCCGGGTGATGAGTAATAATCAGAAGGTTGAAGTCTTAGGTACACGCTTTAATATAAATTCTTATCTGGACAATCAGGTTGTTAAAACCACCTTGCTGGAAGGTTCGGTAAGGGTTTCTAATTTAACCTCTAAGAGTTCAAATCTATTAATTCCCGGTCAGCAAGCTTCAGTTTCAGCCCATGGTACAAAAATTTCAACAGTTGACCTTGATGAGTCAATAGCCTGGAAAAACGGATATTTCATTTTTGAAAATGAAAAGATCACCAGTATCATGAAGAAGATTTCCCGGTGGTATGATGTGGAAGTTGTGTATGAAGGAAAAATTACCGACAATGATTTTAACGGTTCAGTATCCCGTTTCGATAACATTTCAAAGGTTCTTGATGTCCTTGAATTAACCAGATCCGTTCATTTTAAACTGCAGGGAAGGAGGATAACCGTAATGCCTTGAATTGATTGAATAACGGATCACTCTAAAAAATATGCCAGCAGTGTTGTCGCACCACTGGCATGTGGGTTCCCCGTTAAATAAATAATCGTTACATCACCACTTAAAGTAAACCCAACTAATCAAATATATGGAATATAATACCAAACCATCCTTCCGGCAGGATAGGAGATTCTCAATCCTGTTGACCGAAATCGGAAGCCGGAAAAGTTTTAAACGAAGACTTATTATGCAGATTAAACTGATTATGGTCTTTATGATAGCAGGTCTGCTGCAGGTAAATGCATCCGGTTATGCTCAAAAGATCAGTATCTCCCAACGTAATGTACCTCTTCAAAAGGTATTCAAAGAAATTAAAGCTCAAAGTGGCTATACATTTGTTTATACAAGTCAAACCCTTCAGCAATCAGCGCCGGTAAATGTTAATGTATCTGACGTAACATTGGAGGAAGCCCTTAATGCTTGTTTTAAAGGCCAGTTACTCACATATACTATTCAGCATAAAACAATAATCGTACAGAAAAAGGAATTGTCTGACATTGAAAATCAGGCTGTACAGCAGGCAACTATAAGAGGAAAGGTTACGGATGAGAAGGGGCTTCCAATGCCGGGGGTTACCGTTCGGTTAAAAAGCAGTAATAGGGGGGTATCCACAAATCAACAGGGAGAGTACTCGATTGTTCTTGAGTCATCAACAGGTATACTTGTCTTTTCATTTATAGGTTATACTGAGCAGCAAGTACCTATAGCAGGAAAAACAGTTATTGATATTGTCTTGCAACCTTCTTTGAAAGGGCTTGATGAAGTTGTAGTGGTAGGTTATGGTACACAAAAACGGTCGGAACTTATTGGCTCTGTTTCGCAGATTAGTGCTAAAGATGTAAATGACAGGACAACCCCTCAATTACAGCAAGCATTAACAGGCCAACTGGCTGGAGTGACTGTAATACAACGTTCAGGCCAACCTGGAGCACCCGGAGGTGGTATTCAGATCCGGGGAGTAGGTTCATTTGGAGCCGGTACTGCACCGTTGGTTTTAATTGATGGAATACCAGGTTCTATGAATGATATAGATCCGAATGACGTTGAAAATATTTCAGTTCTGAAGGATGCATCATCTGCAGCGATATACGGATCACGGGCAGCCAACGGCGTTATCCTGATTACTACCAAAATAGGAAAGAGTGAGAACGCTACCATTTCTTACAATGCCCACGTAGGAGTTGAAAAACCAACGGCATTCCCAGACTTTGTAAGTTCCTGGGAATATGCTTCGCTTCGAAATGAAGTAACCGGTTCAGCTGGTGGATATACCGCAGAAGAAATACAAAAGTTTAAAGATGGGTCCGATCCGTATAATTATCCTAATATTAACTACCTGGATGAGATCATTAAAAGAAATTCTATTCAAACGGCGCACAATGTAAGTGTTTCGCAGAAGAGTAAATCATCACAATATCTGGTTTCCATGGGTTACCTGTTTCAGGACGGTGTAATTGCAAAAAACAGCTATAACCGCTATAATTTACGGCTTAATCTTATCTCAGATATACGATCAAATCTGAAGCTTACAACTCGAATTTCCGGCGTTCAAACAATTGATAGTCAGCCAAACAGTCCTGCAGGTGTTTCTGTTGGTGAACGTGGTACATTAGGTATCATTGGTCAGGCTATACGGCTGGCACCCATTTATCCCGCCAAGTTAGAAAACGGAGATTTTGGTGTCGGAGTAACACAACGCGGCACGCCGGTTTCCTTACTTGCCAGTGATGGTTATTATAAAAATAAGATAACAGATTTAAACGGGAACTTTAAATTGGACTGGGAAGCTATACCTGGATTAAAATTTTCTGTAATAGGCGGATATACCCAGTCAAATGGAAGGGATGATACATTTTATGCAACTCAACGACTGAATGCTAACTTGTTTTTAGGCCCGTCAACTTTAAATATTAATAATTATTTTAATAACTACAAGACGTTGCAGCAGTTGGCTGAATACGATAGATCTTTAGGGAAGCATACTTTTGGAATACTTGCCGGTCATTCGTATGAAGCTTTTTATAATGAGGAAACTAGCTCCGGCAGGATTGATTTTCCCAGTAATGATATTACTGTAATTGATGCCGGATCTTCAGATGACCAGACTTCGGGTGGAAGTGCTGCTGAATCTGCTTTGGATTCTTATTTTGGAAGGGTTAAATATGGATATGCTAATAAGTATCTGGCAGAAGGATCAATCAGATACGATGGTTCATCCCGATTTCCAGCCAATAAAAGATATGCGCTTTATCCGTCTGCAGCTGTAGGATGGCGGATCTCTGAAGAGAACTTTCTGAAACAGAAGTTTAATTTTTTAAATGAGTTAAAGTTACGGGCCTCTTATGGGATTTTGGGTAACCAGAATATTGGAAATTATCCTTATCAGGAGGTTTTTAGCACAAACTTCAATTATGGTTTCGGCAATACCGTTAATACAGGGGTTGCCAATACTACCCTGATCGATCCAACTATCCATTGGGAATCTACCAGAACCTACGACATAGGCCTTGATGCAGGGCTGTGGAACGGGAAGTTAGCGTTTGGTGCTACTTATTATAACCGGTACACCTATGATCTTCTGGTTTCACCCAACGCCAGTGTTTCCAATGTTCTAGGTTTTGGCATAGGAAGAACAAATTCAGGCGCACTTGAAAATCGCGGTTGGGAGTTTACCGTTGATCATCGTCATAGATTGGGCCGGGTAAATTATTTTTTAAGCGGTAACTTCTCCATTGTAAATAATGAGGTGTTAGATCTCGGGGTAGCGAACATCACACAACCCAATGGAATGATCGGTAATGGGTCTAATCTATTTCTGGGATACCCTATGCAACCATATTACGGATACCTTACTGACGGATTATATGTAGATGATGCCGATGTTGCCAGTTATACGGCAATTAATAATCAATCTGCATTAAATCCCGCACCCAAGCCTGGAAACGTAAAGTATAGGGACATAAGCGGCCCTAATGGTGTGCCTGATGGTAAAGTTGACGCCACTTACGACCGGACTGTTCTTGGTAGTACTATTCCCAAATATACTTTTGGCTTAAATTTAGGAACTGAATTTAAAGGATTTAGTTTATCTGCTCTGATACAGGGTGTATCCGGTGTTCAGGGGCAAATAACAAATCATGCTGGTCATGCATTCTTTACAAGTGACGGGAATGTGCAGCGCTGGCAAATGGAAGAGCGATGGACCCCGGAAAACCCTAATCCAAATGCCAAATATCCAAGATTAGAGCTTGTACCTAACAATGGTACGCCTAGTACCCTTTTATCTGATTATTGGATGCTGGATGCCTCTTATATTAAATTGAGAAATATCCAGCTTGGGTATCTTGTACCTTCAGCTTCGGCTAAACGTTTGGGGTTAAATAATTTAAGATTTAATGCGAGTGCTGAAAATCTGCTGACCATAAGTGGCTACAGGCCTGGATGGGATCCGGAACAGAACCCGGGCTTTATTAATTATTACCCTATTCTGGCCAATTTTACATTTGGTCTAACCGCAAACTTTTAGTAATATGAGAATGAAAAAGATATTCAACGACCAGTCTGTCAAATTAATAATAGCTGTAATAATTTTTGTAAGTATATCTGTTTCCTGTAAAAAGGATTTGGACAAAACCCCATTATCCAGTTTTTCTAACGAAACATTCTGGACATCTGAACAAAAAGCTTTATTAGCTCTAACAGGTGTTTACAGAGGAGATATCCGTGTAAATGGGGGCGATATCCGGCCGCAAGACTGGTGGGATTATGCAGGATTAATTTTTACTGAGATGGCTACTGATAATGCCTATGATCAGAGGGGCGATAATTCGACTATCAGTCGGTTAACTAATGGAACACTGGTAAATAACAATCAGATTCTGGGTGATTACTGGAGTCACAGCTACTCACGCATTGCCCGGTGCAATTATTTTCTTGAAAATATTTCAAAAGCTCCTTTATCTGAAGATAAAATGAAAAGAATGAAGGCCGAGGCTCGTTTTATTCGTGCGGCACAGTATTTTTATTTATCACAATTTTTTGGCGCAGTACCCTTGGTTACTAAGGTATTATCTGTTTCAGAGGCCAATACAGTAACCAAAGCCACTAAACAGCAGGTGATTGATTATGCGATAAAAGAATTTACAGAGGCAGCAGCAGATTTGCCACGTTATAAAGACATCCCCGCAGCTGAGTTTGGACGGGCATCAAAACAGGCTTCACTGGCATTTTTGGCAAGGATTCAACTTGCTTCCGGGAAATACGCGGATGCAGCCCAAACTTATAAAACGATTATCGATTTTAATGATAATATCATTGATCCTAATTATGAGAGCCTGTTTAACGGATCCAATGAATCGAGCAAGGAAATAATTTTCTCTACCATTTACATTGAGAACATTCTTGGTAACTCCCTTATGCAGAAAACTTTTATAGCTGCCGGAGGTGGGGTAGTTTTTTTTAACCCGTTGGCCAACCTCATAGAATCATATGAATTTAAAGACGGAACTCCATTTTCTTACTCAGATCCCAAATATGATCCTGTTGATATTCGTAAGAACCGGGATCCAAGGCTGGGATATACTGTTTTTGTGAATGGAGCAACTTTTGATGCATTGACTTATATAAGTCACCCTGATTCTGTAAACTCTGCCGATCGTTTGACCGTAAATAAACCAGCTACACGCACAGGATATGCCTTAAGAAAATATATGGTTCCCGGATATACTGGTGACCAGCAACGTGTAGGAGGAGATATTCCTGTGATACGCTATGCCGAAGTACTTCTTAGCTACCTTGAAGCTAAGATTGAGGCAGGAGACCCGATAACTCAGGCCCTATTGGATCAAACAATTAACAGAGTACGGAGCCGGGCTACTGTAAACATGCCGAAAGTAGTGGTTACTGACCCTGCAGCTCTTCGCACTATTTTGCGTCGCGAGCGTCGAAATGAACTGGCATGTGAGGGTATTCGGTATTGGGATCTTCTGCGTTGGAATCTGGCCGGGACTGCGTTACAGGGACGATTCTTTGGCGCATCTTTCCCTACAGCTAAAACTTTGAGAAAGGACGGAACCTTCACAGACCCCAATAAGAGATGGTTTGTTACTAAAAGAGCATTTAGGGTTGGAAAAGATGAATTATGGCCAATTCCTTTGAGTGAAGTAAATATTAATCCGAATCTGCAGTAGGCAGATCATGAAATATCAAAAACTATCCGGCGGCTGCTTGTCGCGGGATAGTTTTTCTGACTGATCCCGCCTCTGTGGACTACTATAAAACTATTGTAGCTGATCTTGTGACTTTTGTCTAAGTGCCAAGAGACCTCGCTTCAACCAGTTAAATTTGATTACAATATTAGTAACCGATTTTTATAATATACAAGGTTAAACTAAGCAATACATATCATGAAGAAAATATTAGGGGTTGGATTAGGAGTTAGTTTCCTCTTTCTTCTTTCGTTCAGGGACGATAAGAAATTAGATTTAAGCAGCTTTAAACTTGTTAGTTTAAGTGAGGTAACCGCCGATGGCTGGCTTAAAAACTTAATAGTGAGGGATATGACTGAGGGATACCTGTCAGTAATTCAGGAAATTCAGCCCAGCTTAAGACATGAGGTTTTTGGTCCGGAGAAAGTGACCAACTTCGCTATTGATAAGAATGGAGATTATACCATTCGGAAAGAAACCTGGTGGTGGGGCGAACATGAAGGATACCTGGCTGACCTGATCGTAAGGAGCGCTTTCGTAACAGGTGATAAGGATCTTATACGGAAAGCTGATTCTATGACCAATTATGTTTTAAAAAACCAGGAAGAAGATGGGTATATAGGGATTTATAAGAAAGGACACCGGCTTGGATTATTAAAAGGCGAAAATGGGGAACTCTGGTCTCAAAGCCGGATTTTAAATGCATTGATTTCCTATTATGAGTTTACCGGGAAAAAAGATGTACTGAAAGCAGTAGAAAAAGCTGCCAAACTAACCATGTCGCATTACGGACCCGGAAAAACTTATTTTCAAATCCCTAAGAACAATGGAGGTGGAACTGCCCATGGCTTAATGTTTATTGAAACTATGGAAATGCTGCACAGACTTACCGGGGATAAAGCTTATGCTGATTTTGCCTTCTGGTTGTATGATGATTATTCAAACAGCAAAATTACCAATAACCGGGATAATCAATTGGAAAACCTGCTTCAAAGGGACTTGCTTTTTGAAGAACATGGTGCACATATAGTAGAACACATGCGTGCCCCGCTTTGGTTATCAACCCTTACTAACGACCCAAGGTATAGATCAGCATTTGATAATGCTTTTTATAAACTGGATCAATCAACTGTACCCAGCGGCGCGTTAGTTAGTGATGAAATGGTAAAGAAACGTGCGGGCGATCCGTATGAATATTACGAGTTCTGCACAATGACAGAAAGGGTTATAGCTACATTTTCCGGACTTCAGAAATCCGGAAGAGCATCATATGCCGACCAAATAGAGAATATTGTTTTTAATGCAGCTCAGGGTGCCCGTTTAGCAGATATGACCAGTACCTCGTATCTTACAACGGACAATAAAATGGAAGCTGTTATTAAAGAGGGAAATCGCAGGTACCAGCATTCTGCAAGCAACACTCCGGCTTGTTGTAATTTAAATGCAGGGAAAATGTATCCTTACTTCGTAAGTAACCTTTGGATGAAAACCCTGGATGGAAACGGACTTGTTGCTACTGCTTTCGGGCCTTCAAAGATTTCTACTTCAGTAAATGGATCAAAAGTAACGGTTAATGAGGTTACAAATTATCCGTTCGATAATCAGATAACTTTTAAAATCACAACAGACAATCCCACTGAATTTGCAGTATTATTCCGTAAACCGGTTTGGGCTGATAAAGTAAATGTGAAAGCAGATAATGCTGAACTGAAATTTCAGGATGGATATCACATTGTATCCAAAAAATGGAAAACCGGCGATCAAATCATAATAACCCTGGAAAGTACCCCGAATGCAATGGAGGCAGTTAACGGAGAGAAATATTTAAGAAAAGGACCTCTGCTTTATAGCTTGCCTATTCCTGAAAAGCGTGAAATTGTTAAAACCTTCAAAGAAGGATTTTATACTATGCATATGTTGCCTGAAAACAGGCCTTTAGCCGAGAAAATCTTTAAAGATTATAAATTGGTTTTAGATTCTGATTTTCCGGTAACTCAAAATCCTTCTGCGAAGAAAGATTATCCCTGGGATGTTCCCTTTTACTTCATGGAAGCTAAATTCAATGTTGATGGACGGGTGCAAACCGAGAAATTGTACCCTATGGGTTCAACAGTACTTAGGAAGTTAACTTTTCCTGCCAAGTAAATGTCTCAAGAAAATCCATAATGAGGACTCTGATACGTATTTTCTTTATTGTCTTACCCGGAATTCACC
This sequence comes from Sphingobacteriaceae bacterium, assembly GCA_036402155.1. Classification (GTDB taxonomy): domain Bacteria; phylum Bacteroidota; class Bacteroidia; order Sphingobacteriales; family Sphingobacteriaceae; genus DASWTL01. The sequence continues at coordinate 14,957 of DASWTL010000289.1, forward strand.
AGGATGTCCAGGCACAAGAAAACATAAACAAGCCTAATATTATCGTCATCATGTCAGACGATCACGCTCTCAAAGCGATAAGCGCCTATAAATCAACGCTGATCCACACCCCAAATATCGACAGGATTGCGAATGAAGGTGTTTTGTTTAATAATGCGTTTGTTACCAATTCATTATGCGGGCCTAGCCGCGCAACTTTATTGACAGGAAAATATTCTCATGTAAATGGATTTAGGGACAATCCGGACAAATTTGATGGTTCACAGCAAACTTTTCCTAAAATATTAAAAGCAAACGGATATCGTACTGCAATTGTAGGTAAATGGCATTTAAATAGCCAGCCAACTGGTTTTGATTACCATAACGTGCTTCCCGGCCAGGGTAACTATTATAATCCTGGTTTTATTAAGATGGGAAAAGACACGGTTTATAAGGGCTATGTCACCAATATTACTACTGATCTTGCCCTAAACTGGATGGAAACAAATAAGAAGCAACCTTTTTTAATGATGATCCATCATAAGGCGCCGCACAGGAATCAAATGCCACCATTGGAGAATTTGGAACTGTTCAATGACCAGACATTCAACTATCCACCCACATTTTTTGATGACTATAAAAACAGGCAGGCATTAAAGAGACAGAAGATCAGCATGCATGATGATCTGGATATAGATCATGATTTAAAACTAAATTGCGAGGATTGTGACAGGAAATTCGGGAAATGGGCGCCAAAAAGTTATTCACGTGAGGTTGACAGATTATCGCCGGATGAGAAAAAGGCGTGGCATAAGGCCTATCAAAAGGAGTACGAGGAGTTTAAACGCATTGGCAGCCGGGAGGAGCTGATCAAGTGGCAATTTCAGCGGTATATGGAGGATTATTTACGGGTGGTTAAATCTTTAGATGACAACGTTGGTAAAGTTTTAGATTATCTGGATAGAAATGGCCTTTCAAAAAATACCATTATTATTTATACTTCTGATCAGGGAGTATTTTTAGGGGAGCACGGACTTTATGATAAGCGTTTTATGTATGAAGAATCATTCCGGACTCCGATGATGATACGGTACCCGGATAAAATTAAGATAGCGGGTAATTTAGACCAATTGGTCTTGAACATGGATATTGCACCTACCTTACTGGATTTTGCGGGTATAAAAGTTCCGGGTGATATGCAGGGAGAATCAATGAAAAACCTGCTCCTGGGCCAAAAGGTAAAAAACTGGCGGGATAAAGTTTACTATCATTATTATGGAAAATCTTTTGGATTGACTGCCCACTATGGTATTAGGACCAGCCGGTATAAATTGATACAATTTTATGATCCGATTAAGTCATGGGAGTTGTATGACCTTAAAAACGACCCGAATGAAATAAGTAATAAGTATGCTGATCCTGAGTATGTTAAGATAGCTGAGGCTTTAATGAAGGAATTGATAGACTTACGTTCGAAGTATAAGGAAAATTAAGAGGGACTTTTAAGACGATATTATTTATAAGAAACCGATATTATTTTAAACATAACCAGGTAATATATGAGAAAAATTACAAGAGTACTTTTGTTTTGCATGACGATTCAGATGCCGGCATTAGTTGCCCAGGACCGTTCAAAACCGAATATTATTGTCATACTTGTTGACGATATGGGTTATTCAGATCTCGGAGCTTACGGTTCAGAGATATCCACGCCAAATATTGATAAACTGGCTGCTCAGGGATTGCGGTTTACCAACTTTTATAACGCCGGACGTTGCTGTCCAACCCGGGCATCTTTATTAACAGGCTTGTATCCTCATCAAACCGGTTTGGGATGGATGACCGGAGCAGACCAGAAAGTACCCGGATATAAAGGCGAAATCAGCAATAAGGTGGTAACACTTGCTGAAGTATTAAAACCAGCCGGTTACAGCACGTATATGAGCGGAAAATGGCATGTGGCAACAAATACAAAAGATCACATGGAAAAGTATAATTGGCCATTACAGCGAGGTTTTGACAGGTTTTATGGTATATTAATGAGTCATGCCCATTATTTTAAGCCTGATAACCTGAAATCAGGGAACCGCAATATTGATCCTCCAAAAGATTATTATATAACCGATGCCCTTGCCGACACGGCATCAATGTACATCAATGAGCATGTGGCCAAAAAGAAAAAGGATCCGTTCTTTCTTTATCTTGCTTTTAATGCACCACACTGGCCTATTCATGCTAAGGAAAAAGACATTAATAAATATATGTCAACATATAAAGCAGGCTGGGATAAGATACGTGAGCAGCGCCTTGCTAAGCAGAAAAAACTTGGACTTTTTGAAAGTTCTGTTAAGTTGACCGAAAGAGATAAAAAGATCCCGGCATGGGATTCTATTCCTGAATCTAAGCGTGCTATTTGGGTAAAAAGAATGGCCACTTATGCCGGAGCTATTGATTGTGTAGACCAGGGTGTAGGTCGATTGATAGAAACCTTGAAAAAGGAGAAGGTCTATGAAAATACATTAATAGTTTTTATGTCTGATAATGGAGGATGTCCTGAATTTATCAGCAGAAAAGATAAAAGTTATGAAGCTTATGGCGGACCTGAAAGCTTTGAGGCATACCAGATTAACTGGGCAAACGCAAGTAATACACCTTTTAGATTATATAAGGCCTGGTCTCACGAGGGAGGGATCCATACTCCATTTATAGTGAATTGGCCCGGAAAAATCACAAAATCCAATTCATTTGTTAATTCGCCATCCCATATTATTGATTTAATGCCAACTTTTTTAGAGGTATCAGGAGCTAAATATCCTTCCGTGTATAAAGGCCAAAAAATTCCTGCCTTCGAGGGGAGAAGTATGGTGCCGCTATTCACAGGTAAAACCGTTTCTGATGAACGACCTCTATTTTGGGAACATGAGGCTAAACGCGCAGTAAGATTAAAAGAATGGAAATTGGTTGCCGATGCAAATGAGAAAGCCCCTTACGTTGAACCCTGGGAGTTGTATAACTTAAAGGCCGACCCAACTGAAACGGTTAACCTCGCCAAAAAATATCCCGGTAAAGTTAAAGAGTTGCAAGCTTTATGGGATAAATGGGCACAGGAAAAGGATGTGCTTCCTCTTGATGGTCGGGCAATTCAAAAACGGTCAAAGGAATTTCCCAGACAATATTAGTTTGTTATCATCAAAAGCAGGGAATCATTTCCCTGCTTTTAACCCCAGAACTTTCCGGATTTATCTGATTGGTATCCGGATGTATATATGGTAACAGGTATAATTTTACTTAATCTTTCGATAATGAGCTTTAAGTATCATAATAGGAGATTTTAACCACAAAAGTTCTACTATCTAACACATTATTATTAAACAGCATATACTTTACACTTTATTATTGCAATGATAAATAAGCCGAAGTATAGAGCTGATATTTTAATTATGCGCATAACAAGAAGAGTTTTTTTTAGCATCCTTTTAGTATTTTCTTTCTCTTCAACAATTGCGCAATGGAAGCCTGTAGGTGATAAAATTGCTACGGAGTGGAAAGCTGAAGTTAACACTGATAATGCATGGAAGGAGTATCCTAGACCTCAATTGGTCAGGCAAACCTGGAAGAATTTAAATGGTTTATGGGAATATGCGATTGCAGAAAAAGGTCAAAGTTCTCCTGAAAAATTTCAGGGAAAAATTTTAGTACCTTACTGCATAGAATCCAGCCTTTCAGGGGTTCAAAAAGCATTATTGCCAACGCAGGAGTTATGGTATAAAAGATCAATTTCTGTTCCGCATGACTGGCGAAATAAAAATGTTATCCTGCATTTTGGCGCCGTAGATTATAAAACAACAGTTTATATCAATGATAAGCTTGTTGGTGAACATACCGGCAGTTCAGATCCGTTTTCATTTGATATTACACCGTATTTAAATCTATCTGGTAATCAGGAAATTAAGGTAATGGTTTGGGATCCAACAGATTCTGATATCCAGCCGCGTGGGAAACAAGCTTTAAAGCCATTTGGATTTTGGTATACGGCTGTTTCAGGAATCTGGCAAACCGTTTGGTTGGAACCTGTGAATAAAACCAGTATACAGGTTTTAAATCCGGTACCTGATATCGACAACAAGTTAATAACCCTTCATTCTGCATTAGCTAACAGATCAGGAAATGAACTGCTCAAAGTTAAGATTTCATTTAAGGGAAAAACCATTTCCGAGCAAGTGGTTAAGTATAAAGATGTTTTAAGCTTCAAATTGTCTGATCCTGTTCTATGGTCGCCAGACTTACCTGCAATTTATGATCTGGACATTCAGTTAAAGCGGGGTTCTGAAGTATTGGATAGCTTTACTTCTTATTTTGCTATGCGAAAAATTGCTTTAGGAAAAGATGTAAATGGCTATACCAAACTTATGCTGAATAATAAACCTCTTTTTCAATGGGGCGTGTTAGACCAGGGATGGTGGCCGGAAAGCTTACTAACACCTCCAACAGATGAAGCTCTTAAATATGATATGGAGGTAGTTAAAAGGTTAGGATTTAATATGATACGAAAACATATTAAAGTTGAGCCTGCCAGGTTTTACTATCACGCAGATACAATGGGCCTACTGGTTTGGCAAGATATGCCAAGCGGTTTTTTGAAAATTCAACATCCGGAACAACATGTAAAATTTGATGCAAAAGAAGACTGGAAACGCCCGGAAGATTCTGCAAAAGACTTTGAAATGGAATGGAAATCTATCATAGATAATCTTAAATTTTTCCCTTCTATAGTCGTTTGGGTACCATTTAACGAAGGGTGGGGACAATACGATAGTAAGAGAATTGCTGCATGGACTCGAAATTACGATAAAGATCGACTGGTAAATGCAACAAGTGGTTGGACAGACAGGAATGTTGGTGACATGTTCGATGCTCATCAATACCCGGGTCCATCTATGGAGCCTGGTGAACAAAATCCGGGAAGGGCAATAGTATTGGGTGAATTCGGTGGTTTGGGTTGGCCAATTAAAGGACATTTATGGGAAGATAGCAGGCGTAACTGGGGCTATAGAACTTATTTAGATAAAGCAGAATATACCCTGGAATATTCAAAAGTGATTAAGAATGTATACCCGCTGATCTCCCGGGGACTTGCAGCAGCAATATATACGCAAACTTCCGACGTGGAAGCTGAGGTAAATGGATTGATGACCTATGACAGGAAAGTGCTGAAAGTGCCTGAGGATGAAGCAAGAGTACTACATGAGCAGTTGTTCAGGGCATATTCAAAACATCAAATGCTTATCAGTGACTCAGAAGTGAAATCTTCCAGTCTGAATATAAGTTCTGAATTCCCAGGTGAGGGCTGGAACTTAAATAGTTCATTAATTACTAATTTTAAGAAAGTTGAAGGACCGGCTAAATTAAAGCAGGGAGATAGTGTTTGGGCAATAAATAGTTTTTCAAATGCTCAATTATCCGGTAAGCTGGCTATGAAATTGTATGCACAGGGTGATTTAAAAATATATTTGAATGGAAACCTGGTTTACGATAAGAAAATTCTGACCAAAAGACATTATGACGAGCTGAATCTTTCTGATTTCAACCAATTTGTAAAAGAAGGACAAAATATTATCGCGTTGGAATTGAAGAATGTAACAGCAGATTCTGATTTTGATTTTGGCGTATATCAGTTTAATTAATTTGCATATAAATATCGCTGCGATTTATAAATTATAAACCCAAATAGTATGACATACCGGACAGTACTTATAGTTTTATTTGCCGCATTCTTGTTCAATTCCTGTTCCTCTAAAATAAATAAGGAGACAAGAATTCCGGATGAGGCACCAATATATAATGTGATTTATATTCTGGCAGACGATTTAGGGATTTCTGAATTAGGCGCTTATGGAAATACATTTAATGAAACGCCAAACCTTGATAAACTTGCCAAACAAGGCTTGAAATTTACAACCTGTTATGCTGCAGCGCCTGTTTGTTCTCCATACCGGGCTGCTTTAATGACCGGCAAATATCCTGCACGGTTAAAAATTACGGATTATCTGCGGCCCAATGCATCCCAACATTTAGAAACATCTGAAAAAACACTGGCTGAGATGTTTAAAGATAATGGTTACCGTACCGGAATTGTTGGCAAGTGGCATCTTTCGGGGTATGTAAAAGCCGGAGCAAGTGAAGAAACCTTGCCGGATAAACACGGATTTGATGAGGTACTGGTAAGTGAGAATCAAGGTATAGCTGAGGGATGGTACTTTCATCCATATCTCTTTAATAAAGACATTCAGAAACGGCTTCCGGGCGAACATGAGTATATTACTGACAGACAAAACCTGGAAGCTGTTGAATTTATCGAGCGAAATAAAAATAAACCCTTTTTCTTATACTTAAGCCACTATGCCGTTCATACAACAGTTCATGGTAAGCCCGAGGTTGTTGATCATTTTAGGAAGAAAGCTGGTGCAGGGAAAAGTGGGCCTACAAAAGAAAATCCCGGAAACGACCCATATAAAAGGTGGCCTGCAGACTCCAGATCAAAAATTAATAATCCGCATTTAGCGGCCCAGCTTCTGGGTATTGATGATGGGGTAGGTATGATCATGCAAAAACTTAAAACCCTCGGAATCGACAAAAACACTATCATTGTGTTTACAAGCGACAATGGGGGTGAAGTGACAATTACTTCCAATTCACCATTAAGAGGCGGTAAAAGTATGCTTTATGAAGGTGGAGTTCGCGAACCCCTCATTGTATGGAACCCATCACTTTTTAAACCCGCTGTAATTAATACCCCGGTTTGTACTTATGATTTTTATCCAACCTTTATGGATCTTATAAATGCAAAACCAAATAATCAGCAGTTTGATGGTGTCTCAATTGCCGGAATATTAAAGAGTCCCTCTAAAAATTCATCCGAGCGTACATTTTACTGGCATTATCCACTGGATGCGCCTCATTTTCTTGGAGGAAGGTCGGCAGGATCCATTAGAAAAGGTGATTGGAAGATGATTCAGTTTTTTGATAATAAAACAACAGAGCTTTACAACTTAAAGAAGGATGAGGGGGAAACCACGAATCTTGTTAGTCAGAATCCCGATAAGGTGCGTGAATTAGAGAAAGATCTGGAAAACTGGAGGAAGAACGTTGGAGCTGATTAATTTAATGAGCATTTTAGCAATAGTATTTGTGTTCTAACCCGATAAATAAGCTTAAATGAGTAAAAGAATATTAGGCGCTTTTTTTATCGTTTTTATATGGACATCATGTTATGTTAAACATGAAGGTCAATCGGGTGAACAAGTCCTGCGTGTTGATACAGCCACATTTGCCAACCCAATTGCCAATGGCGCCGATCCCTGGGTAACAAAACACAATGGATACTACTATGTATGCCTGGGTGCCGGCGGTAACAGCATTACCGTAAGTAAATCGAAATCGCTAATAAAACCCGGTAAGAAAGTAAAAGTATGGACTGCTCCACAAGATTCATGGAACAGTAAGTGTTTATGGGCTCCAGAGTTACATCGCATCGGAAAAAAATGGTATATATATTACGCGGCCGGAAAATCAGGGCCGCCATTTATTTACCAGCGTTCCGGCGTATTAGAATCGGTAACAGAAGATCCGCAAGGTAGTTATGTTGATAAAGGGGTGTTAAAAACGGGAAATGATCCTTCAGATTATGTTGGAACGATTTGGGCGATCGATGTAAACGTTGCCACCATCAACAAGCAATTGTATGCCATCTGGTCGGGGTGGGAAGAAAACAGAAAAACCCATACTACTCCACAATATCTGTACATTGCTAGAATGAGTAATCCTTACACCATAAGTTCAGAAAGGGTTAAAATTTCAAGCCCGGTTGAACCATGGGAAACCGGCGGCCCATTAAATCTTAATGAAGGTCCGGAAGTATTACAACGAAACGGGAAAACTTTTATCATCTACTCAACAAGGGAGTCATGGACAAAAGAATACCGATTGGGACAGTTAATGCTTAAAAATAATTCAAAATCACCCTTAGATCCTGCAAATTGGGAGAAAAAAGGCCCTGTGTTCCAGGGTACACAAAAGGTTCATGGGGTTGGGCATGCCAGTTTTACTACCTCGCCGGATGATAAAGAATGGTGGATATTTTATCACAGCAAAAAGACAGATTCAACAGGCTGGAGCCGCGATCTTCGTTTGCAAAAATTTAACTGGGATAAAGCAGGCAATCCGGTATTTGGCACTCCAATACCCGCCGGAGTACGGATCAGAAAACCCTCAGGCGAACAGTAAATAATATTTAACAAACCAATGATATGAAAGTAAAATTTAGATTCTTATCGGTTGTCTTTTTTATACTGACAACCTTAAACGTTAGCGCTCAGGCGATAAAGGATACCGACTTTAAGCCCAGGTGGTCAATAGAGAAGGCTCATAACTGGTATTCCAGCCATAAATGGATCAGTGGCGCAAATTTTTTGCCTAGTACTGCAATTAATCAATTGGAAATGTGGCAGGCAGAAAGTTTTGATCCCGTTACCATTGATAGGGAGCTAGGTTGGGCAAAAAACATTGGATTCAATACGATGAGGGTTTATTTGCATAGTGTAGCCTATAAGCAAGATCCGGAAGGTTTTAAATCCCGTATGGATAAATACTTAAGCATTGCAGACAAACATCAGATTAAAACAATTTTTGTCTTTTTTGATGACTGCTGGAATAAAATGGGTTTTCCCGGCAAACAGCCTGATCCAAAACCCGGTATTCATAATTCAGGATGGGTACAGGATCCCGGTGATCCGGATTCAAGTGATCCTTCCAAGTTTCCAGCTTTGGAAAAATACGTAAAAGACGTACTGAAGAGATTTGGTAAAGACGACAGGATCCTGCTCTGGGATCTGTATAATGAGCCTGGAAACTCAGGAAAGTTAGAGAAATCAGTACCTTTGTTAAAGGCGGTTTTTTCATGGGCAAAAGATGCCAATCCGGATCAGCCAATAAGTGTTGGCATCTGGAGATGGGATTTTGAAACGCTTAATGAGATCCAGATCCTTAATTCAGATATCATAACCTATCACAATTATGAAGATCCTAAACTCCATCTAAGGACCCTCGAACTGTTAAAAACTCATAACCGCCCTTTGATCTGTACCGAATACATGGCCAGAACACGTGACAGCAGATTCTCTACCATTATGCCATTGCTTAAGAATCATAATATTGGTGCAATTAACTGGGGACTGGTTGATGGTAAGTCAAATACTATCTATGAGTGGAACACGCCTATCCCTGATGGCGGACAACCTATCGAATGGTTCCATGATGTATTCAGGAAAGATGGCACTCCTTACAGACAGGATGAAGCAGATCTGATCAAAAAACTTAATTCTCAAAAATAAAAGCAATATTATTATGAAACAAAAAATATATTCATGCATACTTGCTTTGTCGGTATTCGCCGCTACAACTGCCTGCAGTTCTAATTCAGGATCAAAGAATGTTAAATCTTCAGATTCTGCCACAACTGCCGGTTTTGCAAATACTGCATTTAAGGATACCCTTGACGGTAAAGAGATCAATCTGTATGAAATCTCTAATGGCAATAATGTGAAGGCCACATTTACCAATTATGGGGGGAGAATTGTTAGCCTGAATGTTCCTGACAAATCGGGAAAATTAACTGATGTTGTGGTAGGTTTTGGAAGTATAGCAGACTACCTGAAATCAACAGAACCTTACTTTGGCGCCACAATAGGAAGATATGGCAATCGCATTGCTAAAGGTAAATTTACATTAGATGGCGTAGAATACACCTCATCGCTGAATAATGGTAAACATACATTGCATGGTGGTAAAAATGGCTTTCAGAAAGTAGTTTGGGATGCTTCACAGCCCAATAAAAACACCATAGTTTTTACATATTTATCAAAAGATGGTGAAGAAGGCTATCCTGGAAATCTTCAGGCAACTGTTACCTACTCGTTAACAGACAATAACGAACTTAAAATGGTTTACGAAGCTACAACCGATAAAAAGACGGTTGTTAATATGACAAACCATGCATTTTTTAATCTTAATGGCGAAGGAAGCGGCACTATTTTAAATCACATGGTACAGATCAATGCCGATAAGTATACTCCGGTTGATGAAGGCTTGATCCCGCTGGGTGAGCTGCCCTCTGTAAAAGGAACACCGTTTGATTTTAATACGCCAACAACTATTGGCGCCCGAATCAATGAAGATAATGTTCAGCTTAAGAACGGAAAAGGTTACGATCATAATTTTGTGCTGGTTAAAGCGAAGGATGGGCTAAATCATGCGGCTACTGTGGTAGGAGACAAGAGCGGCATCCAGATGGATATTTACACACAAGAGCCCGGACTACAGTTCTACAGTGGTAATTTCATGAAAGGAAAGAATACTTTTAAAAATGGCACTAAAGATGAGTACAGAACGGCATTTGCTATGGAAACCCAGCATTTTCCGGATTCCCCTAATCAAGCTGCATACCCTTCAACTGTGCTAAATCCGGGTGATAAATATCATACGGTTTCAGTATATAAATTTTCGGTAAAGAAATAATCATGATTATTTTTCCTGCATCTGGGTTGTAGCTTAAGTAGCGGTTGCTTATTGGGTTATACTTTTGTAGAAAGCCAGGTGCAGGAAAATTTCAGGATAGTTGGTTACAAGATTGCAAATTCCCAGTCGCAATCGTAAAAGGCGGATATAATCTATATCTAGAGTCATTCTGTCCTCGTAGCGTTTTAACGGCGCTTTCTGCATTACTACTACAAATTTCTTAGCATATGCTACAATAATAACAAAGGCCAGAATCCTGTATAATTAGCTTTGTTTTTAGTAGAATAAAATCTCCTCACCAGCAGGTTGGTTGATTGCCTGATTTCAGAAATTAAAGTTTTATGATGGTTAAAGTCTTTTTAAGCCTGTTTATTGTATCTTTTTTAAATGCAGGAATTTGTAATGCCCAGAGTGTAAATTCGACTAAGGACAAATTCTCCTCCAATAAAAATAAATCTGCATACTCAAATCCTATTGATGTAGCCTTTGGGGATCCTTTTGTTCTTAAAGATGGCAATACATATTATATGTATGGTACAGGAGGTGGGGCTAAAAAGGGATTTGCAGCTTATTCATCTACCGACCTTAAAAACTGGAAGCCGGAGGGGCAGGTATATTTTGGAGATAACAAAAATGGCTGGGGCACGGGCGCTTACTGGGCTCCTGAAGTATACAAAAGAAACGGGAAGTACTATATGTTTTACAGCGCTCAATGGAAAGAAAACCCAAATAATGAAAAGGAGAATTTCAAAATAGGCGTCGCTGTTTCAGATAAGCCAACCGGACCTTTTACAGATCTTAAAAATGCTCCGATTTTTGATCCGGGTTATCCAATAATTGATGCTAATGTTTTATTCGAGAACGGGAAGACATACCTGTATTATTCCAGATGCTGTTATAAGCACCCTGTTGAAAGTGAGGTGGCTACCTGGGCGAAAGAAAAGGGGTGGTATAATGAAATTGAAGAAAGCTGGGTATATGGCATAGAAATGAAATCTGATTTCAGCGGAGTAATTGGAGAGCCTGTTCTATTGCTCCGCCCACCAGTTAAGATGGATGTTGCAGAGTGGGAAAGCAGATCTGTAACTTCCAATGAAGTAAATCGCCGCTGGACTGAAGGGTCATTTATTTTTAAAAATAAGGATACGTATTACATGATGTATTCTGCAAATAATTTCGATGGGCAGAACTATGCGGTTGGTTATGCAACATCAAAAAGTCCATTAGGGCCTTTTAAAAAAGCTATTAATAATCCGGTTCTTCAGAAAAACGGCAAGGTTACAGGTACGGGCCATAACAGTGTTACCATCTCTCCGGATGGAAAAGAAATGCTGTGTGTTTACCATGGACGAACCGCAGCAACCGGACATACTCGTTTAGTATTTATTGATAGAATGGAGATTTTAAAGGATGGACGGTTAATTGTTCATGGTCCCACTACGTCTAATTAATTATTTTCTGATCCACCAGGTTAAACTTGTTCGTAATAAAACCGTCGAAGGTAGCATGATAATAAACTATACATTTATAAATATTTTTTCCCTAACATTTTTATTCTTCGTTTTTAGTTCGTGCGGGCAGAATAAGGATGCTTCCGGCATCTCGAATACGAATGATTCAACATCTCTGAAAAGAATTTCCATTGATGATATTAAATTTAGTGGGGATACTTCAAAAACCGGTATGGTTTATATTCCGGGTGGTGAATTTATGATGGGAGCGGATAATGATCAGGCAAGTAAGGATGAGTATCCCAAGCACAGGGTTACCGTTAGCTCATTCTGGATGGATGAACATGAAGTAACCAATGCCCAGTTTTCCCGCTTTGTAGAAGCTACCGGTTATTTGACCACTGCTGAACTGAAGCCTGATTGGGAGGAGTTAAAAAAACAGTTGCCTCCTGGAACTCCAAAACCAGATGATAGTCAGCTGGTAGCAGCATCTCTGGTATTTACTCCGCCTTCTCAAAAAGTAAATCTCAATGATTATTCACAATGGTGGAGTTGGGTTCCCGGCGCTAGCTGGAAGCATCCGGAAGGACCGGATAGTGACATTCAAGGAAAAGAAAATTATCCCGTGATTCATATTAGCTGGGATGATGCCATGGCTTATTGTAAGTGGGCCGGAAAGCGTCTGCCAACCGAAGCGGAATGGGAGTTTGCAGCCCGGGGAGGCTTACTAAATAATATCTATCCGTGGGGAAATGAACATGTAAACTCCGGAAAGCCAAAAAATAATTCATGGGAAGGTAGCTTTCCGGATGTAAATACAGCTGCCGATGGGTTTAAAGGGCTTGCTCCTGTTAAATCATTTCCGGCCAATGGCTATAAGTTATATGACATGGCCGGTAATGTATGGGAATGGTGTTCGGATTGGTATCGCGATGATTATTACCAGATGTCAAATGATCCCAAAGGAATTCTTAATCCACAGGGACCCTCAGATAGTCATGATCCTGAAGAACCCTTCGTGCCTAAGAGAGTTGCCAGAGGAGGTTCATATATGTGTAACGACAGCTACTGCTCTGGATACAGGGTTGCCCGAAGGATGAAAAGCTCCCAGGATTCAGGTATGAGTAATATCGGATTTAGATGTGTAACGCAATAGCTGATCAAAAAATAATTATAGTTCCCGCAATTAATTTCATTTTACTAATTAATCAAATAGTCTTTATTCTCTATACATGTCATTCATACCTGATAAACATCTAATCAAATATTTTCTTAAATTAATTATTGCATCCTCTCTGCTTCTAACGGTTTCTTCAGATTCATTTGCCCAGTTTAGGGTCAAAGGCCGGGTTATCGATTCCCTTACTCAAGCCCCTATAGATTATGCAAGTGTCACTGTTCTTTCAACCTCAGATTCCCGTTTAATTGATGGTAAAGTAACTAATGAAAAAGGCGCATTTACATTTACTGACCTGGCAGCCGGTGATTATTATCTTAAAATTGCCTTTATGGGGTATAAAACTAAAATTATTAAGCCCTTATCAATAAATAATAATAAGGCGGTAGATTTAGGAGATATACGCCTGAGTGTGGTCAGTAATTTACTTTACGAAGTAATAATAAGTGGTACAACTTCAGAAAGCGTTAATAAAATAGATAAACAATCATATAAGGCGAGCCAGTTTGAGGCTGCAAAAGGCGGTTCTGCCATTGATGTGTTAAAAAATATGCCGTCGGTAACTGTAAATACTGAAGGCGAGATCCGATTGAGAGGTTCCTCGGGCTTTCTTGTCTTGGTTAACGGAAAACCGGTACAGGCAGATGTGGCCACGATCTTATCGCAGATTCCCGCAAACTCTATCGAGAATGTGGAGTTAATCACAGCGCCATCGGCAAAATATGATGCTGATGGGAAATCCGGGATAATTAACATTACAACCAAACAGGGAACAAACGATGGATTATCACTGGCAATAAATGCTCAGGGTGGTTTACCTTCTGTAGATGATTTTGGTAACAAAGAAAACACTTCCCGATATGGTTTAGATGGTACGCTGAACTATCAGAAGAAAAAATGGGACTTTTCATTCGGCGCAAATTACATTGAAAGTGATTTGGCCGGCCGCCGCGTTGGAGATGTGAATACTACTTTTCAGAATCGTAAAACTGTATTCCCGTCAATTGGCGAAAGAAGCTTTGATCGTACAAATTATTCAGTGCGTTCTACCGCAACATATAAACTTGATAAAAATAATTCACTGACAGCCGGAGTTTATGCAGGAAGAAGAATTCAATACAGACTAGCTGATATTACTTATAACAATATCAAAACCGATGCCGGAACCGGAGATGTTATCGGCCGGTCGAATTATTTTAACTCTAATCTGGTTAAACGTCAAGGTGATATTGCTCTTGGTAATCTGGATTTTAACCATACTTTTTCAAATAAATCTGCACTTACGCTTTCAGGATTATATGAGTATGCGAAGTTTAGCGGATATACAAAGAACAGTAATCTCAATATTAACAATTACAGCGATACCATACAATATACGTTGAATACCGGTACAAGCCCATTAAATGGTCTAAGATTAAAAGCAGATTATAGCATTAATATCGGAAAAGGTAAACTGGAAAGTGGTTATCAATTCAGATATCAGAGCCAGAAAGGGAATTTTCTTTACCAACAGGCCGTTCCTGGTACCGGCGACTTTGAAACCGTGCCGGAGTTTAGCGATGATATTGATGTTGATAATACAATTAACGCCATATATTCACAGTATGCTTCAAAAGTCGGTAAGTTGGAATATGTTACAGGTTTACGCTATGAATATGCTACCCGGGTATTTAAAGCTGCAAAAATTGCCAATCCCTATAAATTAAATTTATCTGACCTTTTTCCTTCAGTTAATCTATTGTACAGTTTGGGATCTGATTATAAGGTAAAGGCTGGCTTTAGTCGCCGCGTACAGCGTTCTACAAATAATGAATTAAACCCTTATGCAGAACGGGAACATTCAGAAACTCTGGAACAGGGTGATCCTCAGATTCTTCCGGAATTTGTAAATCTATCAGAATTGGGTTTAATTAAGCAGTTCAGAGCAGGTTCCTGGTTCACTACATTATATAACCAGCGAATAACAAATGTTGTTAACCGGGTTAATAACATCTATGCTGATACCGTTCTGAACCGCATTTATACCAATGCCGGTAAAGCCACTTTATGGGGACTGGAAACAGGTATTAATCTTAAACCGGCAAAGTGGTGGACAGCCTATATTGGTGGTAATGTGTATGATTATAAAATTAAAGGCAGCCTGTTTAATAATGCTGTTGTTGTAGATAATTCGGGAATTGCATTCTCAATAAACTCTAATCAAAGTTTTCAGGTTGCTAAAACTCTGAATGTTCAGCTTAATCTGAACTATTTATCAGCAAGGCCAACTGCACAGGGAGAGGATTCCCGATTTATTTCACCCAATTCATCTGTTAAAAAATCGTTTATGGATGGAAAATTAACAGCATCATTATTATGGCAGAATATGAGCCTTGGACTTATAAACAGTAATGAGCAGCGCATATCAACCTGGGGAAGAGATTTTTATACAACAACTAATTATATTCACGAAAAAGATGTGTTTATGATTAACCTGAGTTACAGTTTAAATCAGCTTTCTAAAAAACTGAAATTACCTGCCAGCGAATTTGGGGATAGGGAATTTTAGTGAAAGTGCAGTTAATTCAGGGTTTCAGTAGTTGAATATATATTTTTAAAGACTATGAAGCCTGCATGAGCTTATTCATCCAGTTGGTGGGAGAGTGTAAACTCATGCAGGTTTTATGGTTTTATCAGGTCAACATCTTTTTTTATTCTGTCGAATTTCCCTCCTCTTTCGCCTTTCATATACCGGTTATAAAAATCCTTAGCGTCGCTGGCAGATGGATAACGGTCAAAAATATTCCCTGTACCTGACATTCGTGGGTCCCCTTGTTTTTTTAATTCTGCTTCCATCAACATTTTAAGATTTTCTTTTTGCTTCTTAAAGGAGAGGTCATTGGCCAGGTTCTTCATGCAAAACGGATCATTATGAAGGTCATATAGTTCTTCAGAATCTTTTTTACCAAAATTTAACTGCCAGATCTCTTTATTTTGTCCTTTTCTGTTTGCATTTAAAATCTCTGTTTTTGTCGGACTGCTATCAGAGTCCTGGTACCCGGTTTCCGGATTTCCGGCAGGCCATCTGCCAGGTTCATAATTACGTGTATAGATCAGGCCATCCTTTACAATTCCTCTAACAGGGTATCCTTCATCATTAGGTCTTCCAACGTCCGTTCGCTCTCTTCCAAGTAAAACATAATCTTTTGCTTTATTATTCTGAGTGATACCTTTAAGTACCGGCACTAATGATTTGCCCTGAACCGGCTGCATATAACTTTTTGTTGCAGGTACCTTTGCTACATCAAGGATGGTGGGGACAAAATCAATAAAACTTACCATGTCTGTTACGGTTCTGCCAGGATTGATTATGCCTTTCTTCCACATAATTGCAAGTGGTAAATGATTTGCTTGCTCATAAACAAAACCCTTAACACGAGGGAATGGCATTCCATTATCCGATGTAACAATAATGATTGTGTTTTCAAGCTCACCTGCTTCTTCCAATACAGTCAGCATTTTTTGAAGCTGTTTATCAAAGTATTCCACTTCAAAAGCATAATCAAGCATATCGGTTCGGGTCTTTTCATTGTCAATCCAGTAGGGGGGTACATTTTGGATATCAGCGAGCCTTTTGTTGTTTTTGGTTATTCCCGATGCGTATTCATATGCACGATGAGGTTCATGTGCACCAAACCAAAAACAGAATGGAGACCCTTCTTTTTTTTCATTTAGAAACTGTTTGAAGTTTGCGGCATAATCGATGGTGCTGATACTTCTTGTTGGAGTTTGAGCTTTAATTGCATCATATTTTTTACCTGTAAGAAGTCTAGGCTTGCCATCTTTTTTTCCTGCATTACCCGGGCTCCAGCCTTTTCCGGTAGCGCCTGCAGAGTACCCATTTTCCTGGAGGCTCTCTATAAAAGAGGTGAATTTAGCAGGCCAGAAAGAAAAATGATTAGCGGCTTCTTCTAATTGCCATGGGTTACGCCCTGTTAAAATGGATGCCCGTGAAGGAGAACATTTCGCATTAGGAGTGTATGCATTGCTAAATAAAAGACCTTCCCTGGCAATCCTGTCAAATCCTGGTGTTTTTACCCACTTAACTTTGCCATATGCGCTTAAATGATCAAGAGAAGCATCATCTGCAATACAAAACAAAATATTTGGCCTTTCTGAAGTGGGCTGGGAGAAGGCTGAAAGGTATAAAACAGTTAACAATATAATAAGAGGAATCGCATATGTTCTTCCGGATGTTTCAGGTAGTTTCATTCAGTTTTTTATAGATATGTAGGGTCTGTACTGGTGATGAATTATTCTGGTTGTCTTCGCAAAGATCAGTCATCATCATCCTCAGATTTCTTTTTATTCCTGGGATTGTTATTAACTGCTTTTTGAGCCGGGGTCCGAATAGTAGCCATTTTTGCATTTGTGATTTTCATCCAGGTTTGCAAATCTTTAATCATTTCATCTCTTTTTTGCGGATTTGAAGAGGCAATGTTGTTACGTTCTCCAGGGTCGGTTCTTAAATTGAACATCTCAATGCTTTTGTTTGTCATTCGCTTTTCCCAGCCGCCATCAAGGATCCATTCTTCATGATATAGCATTATTTTAAAATCACCTTTTCTCATTGTTGTAACAGGTCGGGTTCGAAAGATTGAATCCCGGCCTCTGATAACTGTTCTGTCAAGATATCCGGGAAAATGCCAGAAAATTTTATTCCGGTTTGTGCTTTGTTTTTCACCTTTAAAAACGGGTAAAAGGTTTTCTCCATCTAAAACTTTATTCACCGGTATCTTTGCATTTGCCAGTGCGGTGAAGGTGGGGTAGAGATCAAGGTTAATGATCGGAGTATCGTTAAAAGTTCCTGCTTTGATATTTCCGGGCCATCTGGCAATAAATGGTACTCTTATACCTCCTTCATAAAAAGATCCTTTGTTTCCTCTAAGAGGTTCTTGTGGTGAATTAGGTGTTCCTCCGTTATCAGAAGTGAATACAACTAGCGTATTTTTTTCTAGCCCGAGTTCTTTAATATGGGCCAGTAGTTGTCCCACAGCTTCGTCAAAATCATAAACACAGGCTGCAAATAATGCATCATCATGATTTTTACCCTTTGTTTTGGCTTGAAACTTTGCAAGTGTTGCCGCCCGCGCCTGGTGATTTGCATGCACAGCGTGATGAGACACATATGCGAAAAATGGTTTGTCCTTATTTCTTTTTATAAAACTATAGGCTGAATCAGTTATTTGAAAAACAGCTTTAGGATCATTGGTAACCCTGACTTTTTTGCTCCCATTAGCGTCCATAGCCACATCGAATCCCTGGTTTAAGGGATCAGTGTTGTCATTAGATGCCCCAATATGCCATTTTCCAAAAATCCCTGTCGCATAGCCTGCTGTTTTTAACGCATCAGCTATCGTAAAGTTAGATGGCAGTAGGTGCTGGGTATTTTTTACCGGCATTAATCGCATTTCAGTAACCGGACCCTTATTGGTGCTGCCAACTGCATAAAGCCCATGTCTGGGTGTGTATTGCCCTGAAACTAAACAGGCACGGCTTGGGACACAGTTCGCTCCGCCAGAATAAGCATTGTTAAAGATCATTCCTTCCTTAGAAAGCTTGTCAATATTAGGCGTTTCATAATAGTCGCTTCCATTGAACCCCACATCTTTGTATCCTAAATCATCCGATAAGATAAAAATGATATTTGGTTTAGCAGTAGATTGAGCATTGGACTCATGGCTGCCTGTTACAAGTAAAAGCAGCAACAACGGTAAAATTTTCGGCATCGGTAATGTTTTTAAATACAGTTTATAGAGTTTATACTCTTTGACGTCTATTGCCTGCAAAAGATTAAAGTTCTGTTTATTAAATTAGGGTCTGACTCAGGGTATACCTCATGTTTAAAAATTAAAACTGCCCTCGTTATCAGAATTTTAGCAGATCTATTTACATGACAATGTTACATTCTAAAAGAAAATTTCCATAGCAACATTGTAGAATATACTAGAAATATTGTTTAGGATATTTAAGCAGGATAACTTTTAATGTCCCTGATATATATGAAGTACGGCTTTAAATACATCGAAGTGATTAAAATCTGGTGAAGAATGAATTAAACCCTACAACAATTTTAGAGGTTGCTACAAACCTTTTACCTTCTTCACGTGCTCATCATGTATCTTGCAGGTATTAAGAAAGTTGGAAAGCTCGTTTAATTATCCGGTTTAAAAGATTTTAGGGGGTATGGTAAAGGGCAGGTCTTCGTTTATACTTATTTTATGAAACTATCATTGTTATTTCTGGCCGGTATTTTGGGTCTTTTTTATCAGACATCTAAACCAAAAGTGCTCATTATTGGTGATTCAATTTCAATCGGATATTTTCCCTTTGTAAAAGAGGCTTTAAAGGAAAATGCGGAAATCTATCATAACACAGGTAACGCCAGGTTTTCGCAATATGGATTAGAGAAGATCAATACGTGGCTTGGAAAAGAGCATTGGGATGTCATCCAATTTAACTGGGGACTTTGGGATATAGCGTATCGTACTACGGCAAATAAAGGTACAGGTGCATTAGATAAAATAAACGGCATATTAACAGCCACTCCGGAACAGTATCGGGAAAATCTGGATAGTGTGGTTCGGATATTAAAAGATACCGGCGCGAAGCTGGTTTTTGTGAATACAACCTATGTTCCGGAACTGGAGCCAGGTCGTTTTTCAAACGATGTGATAAAATATAATCGTATTGCCGAAGAGGTGATGAGAAAACATAATATCAAAATTAATAACCTCTATAATCCGTCTGTTAAAATCCATAAGGAAAATGGCTTAGGCACAAATAATGTTCATTACAGCAAAAAAGGTTATCAGGAATTATCGGCATTTATTATCAAGGGTCTGAAGGAAGAATTGGATATTATTAAAAAACATTCGAACTAAAGCAAGTGACTAAAGGTTAGTTAATGAATTTCTATCTAAGAGGTTAACCGAAACAGCGGGCGAGGCGTATCTTTTATTCATGAAAAGCCTGTAATAAGAAGCTTTCTGAAATACACAGCAGCTGCTGATGAAAAACATTTGTCCTCATGACAGTCATCAGCTATTTTCAAATCATGAATTTTCAATTTTGCTTAAAATTTAGAAAGGCTTAAGTGCT
>DASWTL010000290.1:0-1520 GCA_036402155.1 Sphingobacteriaceae bacterium
ATAACTCTAATATACAATGATATTGCTGTGTACATATCTGGTTTTAAATCTAAATAAATTGATTGATCAGAAATATAAAAACCTTATATTCATTCTTTAAATTATTGTGAGAAAACGCTTTAGTTGTATAATGTGAGCTAATAATAAGCTGATGCAAAATCTTGTCTTACCGGCAGAGCTCTTAAATTCATTCAAAAAGAATTTATATTTAAATGGGGGTGGTGAAATGGGCCAATTAACCCGTTCTTTTGACTGGTCAAAAAACATACTGGGTACACCGGAGAACTGGCCTCAGAGTTTACTTACTACACTTAGTATTATACTGAATTCAAAGTATCCAATGTTTTTGTGGTGGGGGCCTGAGCTCATACAGTTTTATAATGATGCTTATAGGCCAAGTTTAGGGCAAGATGGGAAACATCCAAAGGCATTAGGACAGCGGGCGGAGGAATGCTGGCCGGAAATTTGGCCAATCATTAAGCCTTTAATAGATCAGGTATTAGCAGATGGAGAAGCTGTATGGAGTGAAGATCAGCTGATACCTATATACAGAAATAATAGGCTGGAAGACGTTTACTGGACTTTCGGATATAGTAAGGTTTGTGATGAAAGCGGGAAACCAGCCGGCGTTTTGGTCGTTTGTAATGAAACTACGGAAAAGATTAAAACATATCAAAAGTTAGCGGAAAGTTATGAGAAGGATCATAAATTGAATTCGCAGCTTTGTGAGGTGAATAATCAGTTGGCAAATGCTAACAACGCACTTAAGTTAAACATAAACCGGCTGGCTGAGAGTAAGGCTGAATTACATCATACTATTGATAAACTGGCAGAGAGTGAAACCCGGTTCAGGGAACTTATGCTTCGTGCACCGGTTGCTATGGTAATATTTAACGGACCGGATTTTGTAATCGAACTAATTAACAATAAAGCACTTGAATACTGTGGCAGAACTGCAGATCAGTTATTAAACTTGCCGGCGTTTACTGTTTTACCTGAAGCAAAAGGCCAGGGATTTGAAGAACTTCTAGAGAATGTATTTAAAACGGGTAATTCATATGTTGCCAATGAACACCCGGTTACTATAAAACGGAATGGAGAGGTTGAAACTACCTGGCTCAATTTTATTTATGAGCCCATAAGAGATATTTATGGGAATGTTGCCAAAGTTATGATGGTTTTTACTGAGGTAACTGAGCAGGTTAATGCAAGGAAAGCAATTGAGCGCGCCGAAGAAGAACTACGGCACGCTGTTAATTCGGCTGAACTATGTACCTGGTATATAAATGCCGAGACACGAGAGTTTCTACCTTCTCGTGGTTTAAAAGAACTGTTTAACTATTATCCTGATGAAGAAATGTCGTATGACGCAGCTATAAATCTTATTACAGCAGGTTATAGGGAAAAAGTTCTTATGGCAATTGAAGACGCTATATCTACAGATGAGGCTTTTAATATGGAATTTCCAATTATTGGTTTTCACGATAAGAAATTACGATGGTTAAGGGCTACAGGAAAGT
>DASWTL010000291.1:0-22644 GCA_036402155.1 Sphingobacteriaceae bacterium
TTTTTTCAACTGGTTGTGCCAATTACCCTATTGGCCAATCAAAAAATAAACCTCATATCGTTTTTCTGATAAGTGAAGATCCTAATAATTATGAAGCTCATAAAACCATTCCGGAATTTGCTGAAAAGCTCCGGTTGGAACATGGCTATAAGGTATCTGTACTACTAGGTGAGGGTGAGCGTACTGCTTTCCATTTTCCTGGACTGGAAGTACTACCCAATGCCGACCTATTGGTGGTTTTTGCCAGACGTATTGCTCTGCGGCATGAGCAAATGGCGTTGCTAAAGACCCATCTTAAGAAAGGCAAGCCCCTGATGGGAATAAGAACTGCAAATCATGCCTTTACGCTTGCCGGAAAAGAAGTTCCGAAAGAGGGCTATGAATCGTGGGATGGTTTCGTGGCTGAAATCCTGGGCTGTCAAAACAGGGGATACGGCCCTACAGAATTAGGAACAGACGTGGCCATAGTGCCGGATCAGGCTAATCACCCTATATTAAAAGGAGTTGAGCCAGCTCAATGGCATAGCATTGGAAATGTTTATTACGTTGCTCCACTGCTCGATCAAAATGCAACTGTATTACTTACCGGCAAGGCCGGCGACAAGATTGAACCTATTGCCTGGACACGTATGGCCGACAAAAGCCGGGTATTTTATACTTCACTTGGTTACCCTGCAGATTTTGAGGTAAAGCAGGTTCAAAATTTATTGGTGAATGGGATAAAATGGGCGATGGACAAATAGACCGTTGTATAAATAAGAAAAAAGCCGGCTCAATTTATTTAGAGCCGGCTTTTTTATGTATTCCTAATTAAACTAGAATTCTTTAACAACCCAGATATCATCTGGCTGACCTAGATTACCATTTGCATCAACCGGAATTTCCCAAAGCTCCCCGTCTGATGTCCTCCCCAGAATTTTATCGCTACTTAAGGAAAGCGCAAAGTACTTGTCCCATCCCTGCCCAACCAGAACAGGAACCCCAGCAACATCTGCTGTAGAAATAGCAATACGCCATACTTTACCATCAGGGGTAGTTGCAAAGATCCAGGAACGGCAGCCTATCAGCTTGTCATATTTATTCCATGATTCAGCGGAAACGATGTCAACCGATTTGGTTACGGCTGTAGCCGTTGAATTCAGATAACGTCTGGTCAGTTTTCCTGATGTCTTATTCCGGATCATTATATCGTTTTGAAAGATAAAAAACTGATCGGTATTCTCCCAGTTGTAGGTGCCGGTAATGTTAGGATTGGGACCCGGGAAAGTGCCTGTTGAATGGTTATAATTATAACGGCGTGGAACTCCTTTTGAGCCAGTCAGCTGTGCAATTAAATAGGTGCCCCGGGTACAAACATTATCAAGTCCGTTCCAGTTGCCGCCAATCTGCGCAGGTGGCTGATATCTGCCGTCTTCAAATAACGTACGATGTATATTGGTATTGAAATTTTGCCCGTTGCCAATCATAATTATTGAGGAAAAATGACCAAAAATAGCTCTGTAATTTTTCCAGTTTACAACCGTATCAATCCTGGGCTTGATGGTGTTATAACTCGTGTAAAACGTATCTAAAGCCGTAGAGTCAGGTAAGAAGGCCGTTTTTAGCTTGAATTCACCACCGAACGGCAGATTTTGCAGAATGGTGAACGCTTCAGATTTGTTAACCGCGATTTCTTTCGTGTTATTATTGCTATCCTGGTATTTAACAGACAATCCGGCGAAGCCTGCACTTTGCTGTGCCCATACAATTTTAAGATCATTTCCATCTCTTACTAATTCTGAATAGGTGGCGGATAATAACGATTTGCCATACCGATCGCCATAAACCTTACCTATAGTTGTAGCCTTGACTGATGTATTTCCCAATTTATCGTAAGTATAAATCTCAAACTGGTGAGTTCCTTCCTCAATATTATTGATCATTAATATTATTGTATCAACAGATGCAGTTTTAGTGACTGGATTTACAATTGAATCCCGTCCATTGTTCCATAATACTTTATATTTAACCACTTTAGGATCGGATAAAAGTAACCAGGAAAGCTGGATTCGTTTATTTCCACCCCGAACCTTTATTGAATCTGCCTTGGCGATATATATTTTTTCCCCGTCTTTAACAAATTCACTGTAGGTGTCGTCCATTTTGGCACACCCCAGCAATGTAAAGAGCATAATCATCGCACTTATACTGGCTGTAATAAAATTATTCGATTTCATATAGTATATCTTATTAATCCACCAAAGTGGAATGTTGTTAATTATTCGTTAGCCATGGTGTACTTAGGGCTTTGAATTTTAATTTATTAACCCTGGTCTTATTGTGGTTGTCCATATAGAACCAACTCGGTGAGCATTAAATTTTGGGCACCGGTCCATGACCTTAAGGTTTTAAAACGTATATATCTATAAGATCCGGCACTTGACGGAAAATTGTAATTTTCACCAGCCATCGCATATGCATTATCTTCTGGTGTTGTA
Source organism: Sphingobacteriaceae bacterium (assembly GCA_036402155.1). GTDB lineage: Bacteria > Bacteroidota > Bacteroidia > Sphingobacteriales > Sphingobacteriaceae > DASWTL01. The sequence continues at coordinate 2,478 of DASWTL010000291.1, forward strand.
ACACCTACCGGACTTCCTGAAGGTTTAACTGATTCACATTTCACCAGGAGTGTCCAGTCATCCCAGCGGCCATCTTGTGACGGATTATTGCTTCCCCAAATCTCATATGATCGTGGAGTGCCATAATTATAAGAGTAAGTCGGTCGGGAAGTAGGAGCCTGATATACATCCATGCGGCTGAATTTCACCTTTTGTCCTAAGTCGATAGTCCACCAGTTAGGCATTGTTGCACTAGGAAGGTCCTGGTAAAAAAAGGAATTTAAGTTCCCGTCAAATGCTGAGGTTACAGGGCCAAATGTTCCATACCGTTTGTAAAAATCATTATCCAACGGTAAATGCTTCCATAATGTATTATCCAGTTTGATCTCGAAAATGGGAGTCAGTGTTTTTTTAAGCGTATCAGAAGAATTTTTCCATTTATCGGTAAAAAAGAAAGCAAATTCAATAGGCTCTGAAGGTAATCCTCTAACAGAATAATCCCGGGTTTTCGAGTTAGTATACAAGCGGTCATAGTCAATCCAAACGCCTTCAGCATTTTTATACATGGTATGAAAAACGAACTCATTTTGCTTTTCATTAACAAACCGGGCATTGATTCCGCCAAAATCTGGCGCCACTTCCAGCGTGTTAAATATCGTTTTTATGGGAGCTATAAGCGGTTGAATCTTTACAGCTACAGGTTCCGAGCGTACTTCAGAACGGCTGACAGTATACAGATTTACAGTATGTTCTTTTGTATCCGCGAATCCATCAAGAACTACATAGTTTTTATACACTGATGATTTGACTACCCGTTCTCCACCCATGTTTGAATTAAACGTAGCCAGAACATACAGAATATCCTGATCATCAGGTAGTGTATAAGTGATCTTTGCACCTCCATTATCATTTTCAACAATGGGATTGGTTATTTTAGCAGGAACTCTATCACTTTTAACCAGTGGTTCATGCTGCTTGTCCTGGCAACTGAAAAGAACAACAGACCATGCCAATGCCATTAATATTATTTTCGATTTCATAATTTTCGGTTAATAATTTACCATCCGGGACTTTGAACCAGATTTTTGTTAACAATTAAATCGTATTGACGAATGGGCCAGAAATAGTCTTTCAGACTAAATTTTTGCTCGAAGATAAAACGCTCGCGATAGTAAGCTTCAGGAGATGCCTGATCCATATCCCATCCGGTGATAGGAGCATTATATACGGTTGAAGCTTCTTTCCAACGGCGCAGATCCCAGAAACGCTGACCTTCTAATGCCAGTTCAATAGCCCGTTCCCTGTGTATGATCTCCCTGAGTCCTTCTTTTGTACTGGGTTTATTAGGATTACGGGAATGGTCTCTCCAGGATTCTACAACTCCCGGCAGGCCAGCACGCTTACGGATTAAGTCCAGGTAATTGTACACTTCACTGTCGGGTCCCTGATATTCGTTCAATGCCTCAGCGTATAAAAGATACAGGTCTGACAAACGAAGCATCACCCATGGATAATCTGTAGAACTGTATGTATTTGAAGTAGTGGATAAAATATTGGTATAATAGATATATTTTTTTGGAAAGTATCCGGTTACTGCATGGTTAAGATTACCTCTTTTTCCTCCTACCTGTCCTAATCTGGTCTCCAGCCATAATAAATTATTTCCGTCATAGTTTCCCTGTCCGTACCATGTGCCTCCGTCAAAGCCTAATGATGCGTAAAAGCGGGATTCACGGTCAAAGTTGAATTCGGCGGTAGTATATCCCTCTTTGATCTGATATTTTTCGTCGTCTGTTCCAACTCTTAATTTGTACCTGTTGTTATAGTTCCAGCTTAAATCTTCATCAATTGGCACTCCGTTCTCGCTATAGAATAAGCTGGCTATTTTAAAGGGTACACCAAGACTCGCGTCAACACCAAAATTACCCACAGCTGCCGGAGGTAGTATTTTGGGAGATGAAACTACCTGTAATGAACGGGCATTACTATTGGTATGCGCCCAGATGATCTCTGAATTCCATCGTTCTGTAAAAGAATTCCGGATATTCATTTCATTTAATAATTCCGGTGAAAGATTTTTTGTAAGCGGGGTAGGACTAAAGTAATACAGCTTCATTTGCAGCGAATGGCAAAGATCAATCGCTTCCTTACATGCATCTGCTGCTCTCTTCCATTTCTCAGCGTTGTAAGTTGCACTGAATAGTTTGGTGCCATCTTTATTGGTATAGGTTGCGTAATCAGAATTACCGTTAAATAATGGACTCGCGGCATACGTTAAAATTTTGGCTTTCATACCTAACGCTATTGGTTTAGTAATGCGGCCTAATTCAGCGGTTTCGTCTGCAACATTGTCCGGAAGGTTTACGGCAGCTTCATCCAAAAGCTGAACAATATAATCAACCACCTCATCTACCGGCCGCCGGGATACCCGCACTTCTTCAGCAGATGCCGATACCGGAATATTTTCCTTCATAATCGGGATGGGTCCATACATTCTCATCAAAAAGAAATGGTAATAAGCTTTCAGGAATTTTACTTCAGCTTCCCATTGACTTTTTTCAAAATCCTGCAGGTCCTTAACTTTCTGTATGTTTTCCAGGAAAATATTACATTCTCTGATTCCCCGCCACAGCGGTTTAATTCCATTCCAGTAATCCAGGTAAGGGGCATTTACATTCTGGTTTCCGCGGGCTATCATCCATGGTGCATAGGTAATTTCAGGACGGACCCACCATAATTCGTCACCGCTATCGAGACCCGGACTTTCATACAGGTTTCCCAATTGGGGAAGGAAGGAGTAGCAGGTAAAAAGATATTTTTCCGCCGGTGCACGCATGCGGAAAGCGTAATCGATAGTTGCTACGTTATCAGGAACGATATCGAGGTATTTTTTACAGGATCCCAGGCCTGATAATACTATAACGATCAGTGTTATTCTAAATAATTTCATCATCTTTCTTTATAAGGTTACGTTCACACCCAGATTGAAAACACGTTGTAATGGATAGCCCAGGCCGTTTCCGCCCATTTCGATATCCCATAATTTAAAGTGGCTTAATAGCAGTAAATTGGTTCCACTTAAATACATACGCAGATTTTTCATATGCATTCTTTCCGTCATTTTGCGAGGCAATGAATAACCAAGCTCGGCTTGTTTCAGTCTGATAAACGCACCATTATTGATCCACCAGGTACTTCTTTGTATATTGTTACTGTGGTTTGCTGTACTTAAGCGGGGCCACATAGCATATATATCAGGATTTTCAGTTGAGTAATGACTGTCTGCAAATGCCTTGATGATCTGCTTACCGCCTACGAATGGCTGAACGGCAGATGGTTCAGTCCAGAATGATGACTGCGCAGAACCTTGAAAGAATGTAGAGATATCGAAGTTTTTGTAGCCCATTGAAAAACCGGCCCCATATACAATCTCAGGCACAGATGGAAATCCAAGGGGTACCTGGTCTAAAGCGGTGATCTCGCCATCGCCATTTACATCCTTATATTTAATATCTCCCGCTATATTGGCTGCACCAAAATTCTGTCTTGGTGAGTTAGCCACCTCATTATCATCAACAAACAGGCGTTCTGCAATATATCCCCATTGTTGTTGCAGCGGATATCCGATCTTGGATTTCCACCATTCATTTTCATAAACTGGCTCTTCATACGACAGGAATTTATTAGTAGAATAAGTAAAATTACCGCGGGTTTGCAGCCAGAAGCTGTTAGCGAAATTTTGAGAATAATCAATTGAAATATCCATCCCTTTGCCAGACGCTTTTCCAACATTAGCACTAACATCAGCAGATAACCCCATAGTGGTCGGAATAGCTGCACGTTCCATTAAAATGTTTTTACGCGTTTCGCTGTAAAAATCGGCCAGAATGTTAACCTTGTTAAAAAGTCCGACCTCCAGTGCCAGATTTGTCTTTTGTGCGGTTTCCCAGGTAATTTCGGGATTTGAATATCTTGTTACAGTAACCCCGTTCAAGGTCCTTCCATATTCGCGGCCAAAAGTAAATCTGCGTCCTGCGTCGTTCATATTTACATTGGAAAGATAGAAGAACCTATCCGTAGCTAAACCGATAGCATCATTTCCAACCAGGCCATAGGTTCCGCGAACTCTTAGGTTAGTAATCTTATTTTTCAGCGGCTCCCAGAACTTTTCATTTGATATGCTCCAGGCAACACCTGCAGAAGGGAAGAACCCAAATCGCTGATCCTGATAGAAGCGCTCCGACCCATTATAGCCAAAATTAAATTCCGCAAAATACCGGCTGTCATAAGAATAAGTAGCCCGGCCAGAAACCCCTGTGTTACGTGATGGTAATGAAAGTTGTAAACTTCCTGCTATTGCATTCATACTTGATCGCATAATGCTAACCAGTAGGCCACTAACAGTATGCTTCTTGTTGAATGTGCGATTGTAATCTACTGCAGATTCAAGATAAAATACCGTATTCTGTTCTCTCAGATCATCATCTATTCCAAAACTCAAAAATTCTTCTCCGGCATTTTCGTTGAAAATATTGATGGAATAATCCAGTGTTTTCCTGTTAAAATAATCCAGTTGGTAAAAGTAGGGCTTATACGCTCTTACGATATCGAAGCGGGAAGTCCGGTTGGTGTTAAACATGCTACGGAAAGAAAGTCCTTTCGTCAGGAAAGAAAAATCTTGTTTTACTTCCAATTGCGCGAGCATTAATGAACGGTCATAATCCTTATATCCCTTCACCATATCTGCATATGGATTTAGGAAGGATCTGTCCTTTACACCACCAAACATGATATGCTGAATATGAGCGTGAGCATCATCAGTTGGATAATATGGTAAGAAATCTACCGGGTTAGTTCGAACCACTTTGTTATAGATAGCGCCACCACCTTCAATAGGGCCGGTGTAATTATCAAAATTCCCGTTCAGTCTCACAATCAACTCAGTAGTCTTCGTCAGATCTATGTTTACGTTTGCTCTAAGGGTGTAACTTTTTAAGTCAATATTATTGTTGAAATTGTTTTTCTTATCAACCTTCAGCATCCCGTTGTCCTGGGCATATGATCCTGCAACATAATAGCGGGCTACCTTGCCGCCGCCGCTAACGTTTAAGTTATATCTGGAATTAATAGTGTTATCTTTAAATAGAGTTTTTCTCCAATCTGTTGCAGGGAAAATAATTGGACTTATGCCTTCTGCAGTTGCATCAATCTTTTCCTGTGAGTACAGGGGCTGAGAAAAAGGATCGCGGGAAAAAAGGGCGTCATTATATAACTTCATATAAGTTACCGGATCTGCCAGTTCGACATTGGAAGTAGGAGCAGAATATGAACTCTCTGCCCGGAACGATATCTGAGTTTTACCCTCTTTACCTTGCTTGGTAGTTACGTACACAACACCATTAGCTCCCCGTGCACCATATAAAGCTGTTGCGGTAGCATCTTTCATGATGGAGAAGCTTTGTATATCGTCCGGACGAAGGCGGGCAAGCTCGGTAACACTCAGTTCAACTCCATCAATAAGGATAAGAGGATCTACTTTTCCGGTTCCGAAAGAAGTTACACCGCGAATAAAAAAGTCGGCATTATCCATACCAGGTTCACCGCTTCTCTGATAAGAAATAACCCCTGCAATTTTACCGGCCAGCGCAGTTGTTAAATTACTTGAGGGAACCTTCAGGTCAGATGGGTTTACCGTAGTCACTGAACCCACCATATCTGTTTTCTTCTGTGTTCCAAAAGCAACAACTACTACTTCATCCATTGTAGACGATTCTTCAAGCAGGGTGATCGTTATATCATTGCGGTTGTTTACTGCCACCTCCTGGGTGATATAGCCTACAAAGGATACAACGAGAGTTGCTTTAGGATTAATGTCCGGAAAGGTGAAAACTCCGTCAATATCTGTTTGAACGCCCTGATTAGTGCCTTTAATTTTTACCGAAGCGCCAGGCAAAGTAACACCCTTTGTATCTACAACACGTCCTTTTAGCCGGTGAACCGGTATAGCAACAGGAGTGATTACAGGCATTTCTTTTTCCTTGAGTACAATAGTGTTATTATCAATACTATAGGACAGTGGCTGCCCACTCAAACAAAGATCTAGCGCTTGTTTCAAACTTACATTTGTAACCCTCACATTTACCGGCCTGCTATTTTCAAGCATTTGTGAGGTATATAGAAAGTTTGCTCCGGATTGTTCAGTAATCTTCTTTAATACTTCTTCCAGGGAAGAATTCTTTTCGGAGAGTGAAATTTTTTGTGCATTCGCAGCATTTGTAATTTGTAGGGATACGGTGATTAAAATCAATAATGCAAACTTCATAATCACTATAATTCTAAAGAAGCAGCAGCTGATTAAACTACTTCTGAGTTTGTAAAAATTCATACATTTGAGTGGTTTTGGGGATGTATAATTAATTGTTAGATAAATTGCATCTTCATTATTATTGGCCAGAAGTGTTCGCAGCACTTTTGGCTTTTTTAATGAGATCGGTTTAGTAATTGTTAGAACATAACCGTGATCCTCCTTTCATCAACTTTAAAATGGATGGTCTTGGTTAATGACAGCATCTTTAATACTTCCGAGACATTCTCATACCTTGAAATTTTACCGATATATCGATACTTAGGAATTTGACCTTCATAAACAACCTCTACGTCATACCATCGCGATATTTTTCTCATTACACTGGTAATCAATTCGTTGTCAAAAATAAACTCGCCATTTTTCCATGCAATCGCCTCACGGCTATCTATATCTTTAATTTTAAGGGCCTGGGTAGAGACATTAAGTACAGCCTGTTGCATTGGTTCCAAATCAAGCTTTTTGTCTGCCTGATGAATTCTTACCTTGCCTTCAAACAGGGTGGTTTTTATCCTGCTTTCATCCTGGTAAGCATTGATATTAAAATGAGTACCTAACACTTCGACGTTTAATTTTTCATTCTTTACAATGAAGGGTCTTTTTTTATCTTTTGCAACTTCAAAATATCCTTCCCCGGTTAATTCTACTTCGCGGATGTCTGATCTGAAATCGACAGGGTACCGCAATGAGGATGCAGCATTTAACCATACTTTGGTACCATCAGGTAAATTAAGCTGATATGTGCCTCCTCTTGGAATTTGTATGGTATGATAAACAGGTAATATTGTTTTTTCTGATGGATCAGAAGTATATACCAACTTACCGAGTTTTCTGTTTATTTCTGCACCTTCAATATTTACCGGGGCACCGGATGCTGTTTCATCCAATATGACCTTTGATCCGTCTGATAATATAAGTACAGCTTTTTGTCCTCCCGGAGGTATATCGTTTTTAGAGATGGAAACTAAAGGTGCTGTTTTATTGGATGTTTCTTTAATATAGAACCAAATGGGTGTTATCAACAATACCACGGCCACTGCAACACGGAAGGCGGAGGTTTGAAGAAAATGTTTTTTATAAGGTGGGTTAATTTCACGATCAATAGAATGAAAGATCCGTTCTTTAACCAGATGGTAGTCTTCTTCAGTTTGGAACTCCACCGAAGTATCCTTAAATGAGCTGTACCACTCATCAAACTCTTTCTTTTCTTCTGGTGTAATAGTGCCGTCATTCCACTTTTTAGCAAGAAGTGATATTCGTTCACTCAATTTTTTATTCTCCATATATTTGGGGTACTACCTTTATAGCCAATTGTAAATGGAAATACCCTACCTTAAATCAAAAAAATATTTTGACAGGTGATATTGTGGTGAGATGTTTGGGGAAAATCTCCGTTAGGAATACTGTCAGGTATATTATGAAATGATGCCCTGGAAAACAGGGTGCTAAGCGTTAATTATAAAATAATGCCAAAAAAATTAACAGACAGTCGATGCCGGCATATTTTCCACGTAATGTTTTTAACGCTAAAGTGATATGCTTTTGAACTGTTTTCTCGCTGATCTGAAGCTGTTCAGCGATTTCTTTATGTGAGCAGTGCTCTTTTCTGCTCATAGTAAATACAATGCGGCATTGTGGGGGTAGGCACAGGATAGTTTCATGAACTTCTTTTAACAGATTTTTAAAATCTATTCTATCATGAATGTCGTGCTCAATTACCGGGTATAAATTTTTGGTGACTAATGGTGTGCGATCTAATGACCGGGCTCTTTTTGCAAGCCGGTTAATTACTTCATACTTAACAGCCACTGCCAGGTACCTGCTCAATTCTGTTTCAATAATTAGTTTACTCCTGTTTTTCCATAACCTGGTATAAACGTCCTGCACTACTTCTTCAGCTTCAAAATTATCTTTTAACCGGCCTAATGCGATACAGTATAACTTATCCCAATATCTGTCATACAGTGTTCTAAACGCAGAACTGTCATCCTGTTTAAGTAATTGTATTAACTCCAGATCAGTGGTTATAAATGGTTTTGGCATACGTTAGTTTAAAGGCCTTATTGCTTAAAGCGAAACTTTGGCATACCTAAGGTAAATAAAATGAAATAGTTTTTACGCAAATTGTTAACAACTTGCATATAAATTATATCATTGTGTTCGTACACATCGGGTTATTATTGCTTTTTCATCACAACTTGAAAAAGATCAAAATCCTATAGCTAACTCACACGTTGATTTAATTTTAAAAAAGTTCTATTCCGTTACAGGTTGTTGCATCACCGGAACCCCGGTGCGTATTTTATGGCCGTATGTGGCATAAAACAAAATAATGAGATAAACCGGCACCACCATCCAGTACGCGTAATGGGGAGTAAATATATCTGCAATCCGGCCGTAAATTAGGGGAAGTACTGCTCCGCCACCTATTGCCATAATTAATAATGATGAACCTATTTTGGTAAACCGACCCAGACCATCAAGCGCCAGTGGCCATATTGCCGGCCACATTAAGGAATTGGCAAGTCCGAGCAGGGCAATAAACAACACAGAAACATAGCCGGTTGTAAAAATTGCAGTTATCGCAAAGCATACTCCCAGAATAGAACATACTTTCAGGGCCTGCTCTTGTGAAAAATATTTAGGTATACATATTATCCCCACCACATAACCTACCAGCATCCCCGTAAGGGTTAAGCTTGTAAAGAATTTGGCTGTAGATAAAGCAATTCCCTGCGATGCACCAAAATTTATGATCGTATCGCCTGCTATTACCTCTACACCCACGTATAAAAATAAGGTGAATACGCCCAGTATTAAGTGAGGAAACTGCAGGATACTTGTTTTATTAGAATTTGCAGCCGCCACGGTTTCATCCTCCACATCAGAATCAACTTCCGGTAAGCTTGAGAAATACACCAGAAAGGACAATACAAGTAATATACCCGACATGATTAGGTAAGGTACAATAACCCGCTCAGCTAACAGATCTAACTCGGCTGTTTTTTGGGCTGCAGACATACTGCTTAATTTATTTATTAACCTATCTGAGTCATCCAGGATTACAGCGCCTAATATAATAGGAGCCATGGCGCCGGCTATTCCATTACAGATACCCATAATGCTGATCCGTTTAGCAGCGCTTTCACGTGGGCCAAGTATTGTTACATATGGATTTGATGCGGTTTGTAAAATGGCCATCCCCGAACCCTGTATAAACAATCCCAAAAGAAACAACCCATAAGTACGGGTTAAAGCGGCAGGAATAAAAACCAGTGCTCCAACCGCCATCATGACCAGGCCAATGGCCATCCCTTTTTTAAACCCGGTATATTTTAATACCCAGGCGGATGGAATTGCCATGATCAGATATGAAATGTAGAAAGAGAATACCACCAGGTATGATTCAAAGTTGTTTAACTCACAGGCAATTTTTAGATATGGGATTAAAACCGAGCTGAGCCAGGTTATAAATCCGAATATGAAAAACAGAACTCCAATAATCAGCATTGGCTTGCTCACACCAGAGCTGGTGTTATTATTATTACCCATAAAAATTACCGGTTAAGCTTTTGAATACCTTTTAAAACAATTTCACGTACATTGAGGGGAGGAATAGCCGGTTGGCCATACCAGAAAAAGGAATCATAACCTTCATATGTTCTGGCATGTATATGCCATTCCCTGGGCAGATAGCTGGGTACGTCGTTACAATATCCTGCTACCGTTACAATTTTATCAGGCCAGATATTACGAATGGCTGATGCATATTCAGTGGTTACTTCTCTTGATAAACCCACCAGCTTCCAGGGACCGATATTAAGAATTTGAATATAAACGGGCATGGTTTTGGGCAAGGTTCCATTCCTATAATGGTTCAGCATAATATTGGCCCAGCGCACATTTTTTTCACGTTCAAGAAGCATAGTTAATGTGAACTGACCTGCAGCTGTGTATGGCGGTGTGTTCTTTTTCTCAATTTCTACCTCGGCCAAATTAAATGCTTTAAATTCCTGTACTTTCTTCAGGCTCCAGGGTTCTATGGGAATATGCACCGTATCAAGGGAATATGAAATTGCTCCTGATATTTTACGCATATCTGTTTTTAAAATGGCCAGAACATCTTCAGCCAGTTCTTTCCCGGTGTTATCATAGTTCTGTTCTCTGGGATTAATGTCGCCACCAAAGCCCTGCATAAAAATGGCATTGCCTCCAATTTTCTCCTGAATTATCTTTTTGGCAACGCCCGGATAATTAGCATTCAGGGTAAATGTTGAATTAGGTTCCAGATTATTAAAAACCGGGTGAACGCCGGCAGAGAACAGAATGTCATTTTTACCCGTTGCGGTATTTACTATTTTTAAAACATCCAACGCATTATCGTAAGGTGCCTCCAGGTTACTGGTAGCTCGTCTGTTTTCACCAATATTGGTAGATCCTCTTGCAAAATAGATCTCAGAAGGAGCCATATTGTTTAAAGCAAGTTCTATAGACCGGATAATGCCTTTTTTTACTGTGTTGTTCAGGTAGTTGCTATCCGGGGTATGGTAAAAATCACCCCATGCAAGCCAGGCCTGGGTAACAGGAGCAAAGTGTGTGTGTGTGGCATTTATTAAAATGGCTGAAGCTGGTATTTTCAGTTTCTTATAAACATCGGCTTTAATATCCTTAATAAAGCTGTAATTAAACCCGGTTACATCTGCGCTTACTATTAACGCTGTGTTATTATCGCTTTTAATTGCCAGTGTGCGAGCTGTAAGGTCTCCCTTGGTATTATGTTCTGCCAGGTAAAGGTTATTATCCTTAGATACTGCATATAACCGCCCGTTAAGCACAGCAATGTGTTTTATCCTGACATCTACGGTATAAGAATTATGACGACCAATTTCACGCCAGTCTTCATACCTGGCTTTTGGCTTGCTATACCATAACGTATCACCCGAGTTAAATGAATAAATACGCTCGCCATCATTAGTCATGCTTATAATACGATAAGCACGACCGTTTTTTGTCCAGGAAACTTTATTTTTAACAACTGAGCCGGCTAAGCCTTCATTTTTTGAATTAGCAGCGTATAGTTTGCCTTTTATTCCTGTAAGGGCAGTAATATTACTGGTCGTGCCCAGCTTTTTCCAGGCCACGCCATTAGTTGAAATACTTCCTTCTAATAAATTATCATTTGATATACCATACAATTTACCATTTAAGGAGGTAATAGAAGTTAGTCTGTCGATTTTACCCATGTTTTTCCAGGTAGTTTCCTGGTTTGTAACGGTTCCTTCAAGTAATTCATTAGATGAGGTAGCGGCATATAGCTTACCATTTAAACCGGTAATCGCTAATATCTCAGGTAAACTGCCCACCGACTTCCATGTTAAACTAAACCGGCCTTCACGCGGTGCGCCATATCCGGCAATAGCAACCGAAAATGTGCTGTTTTCAGGTTCTATGCTTACGGTAGAGCTGCCAATTAAATAGCTTTGTTGTGCATGGGATACAAAAAAGCCTGAAAGTAGAATTAAGGTTAAAAAACAAATCTTATTGATCATAGAAGGAAGTATCTGTGAAATTTAATTAAATATGGTATTAAAGCCGGATAATTATCAAACTAAATTAGTTAAGAGCAGAAGCATATTTTTTACGGTATGCATCCTCTAATTTCTGAATGGTAATGGCCAGTGTTTTCTTAGCGGCCATGTATTGATTTGGAAACTCTTTATGCAATTTAAACTGCACGGTTTTTACATGCTCAACAAAAATATCAGCTACCGGGCGTGAGAAAGGTACAGATGAGATCCGCTTAAAATGATCAAGAACCGGGTTAATTCCAATGCCGGCATTGTTTGTAATTCCTCTCGAAAACAATTCTACGACTTGATGAAGTACATCTTGTTGTGACTTGCTATCTGTTTGATGAATAATAGCCTGTGCAATCGATTTTGCCGGATCATAATTAGCCGGATCATATGTATAATCTGCCTGGGTAAACAATGGGATCCGGTTCATTTCGTTTTGCTGGAACATCGGGTTAGACATATAACCGTCAAGCACAGTATGCAGCTTTTCATCTCTTCCGGTTATCGGAGCCAGGTGCATGGTTTGCCATGCATCATTAACAGGGTAGTTTTCCCAGAAAATGATCCGGTGATCAGCAAGTTCTCTGAATTTGCCGGCATCGGCAGTGGAAACCGTTTTCGGTAAAATAGAAGTGCCGGTCCAGAAAACATACACACTTTTATCCAGGTGTTTGGACAGGTCTTCATAGTATTTCTTTTCTTTGTCCTTCAGATTATTGGGATCAACATGATAATAGGTCGGACAAAATACCATCTGCGCATCCTTATCCTTTTCACGCAGCCTGTTCAACAGTTTATTTACAAATAAAGCATGCTCTTTACCGTCAATTTTTACCTTGGTCACATCATCCAGTGGAAGCGAAAACCATCTTACTCCATTGTTTTGTGCCCATGCATAATGCTGCCAGAGGTCTTCAAAATCTTTAACGCTCGATAAATCTGCCGGGCGGGGAGATGATAACTGCGGATGTATACCGAAACAATACGAAATACCATATTCTTTTGATGTTTTAAAAACCTGTTCGAACGCCCGTTTTTTAGGTTCAGGTATAGGCAGCCACCACTCGTTTTTAACGGTAGTCAGTTTCCATAAACTATCCTGATGAAGCGGCATAGAAAACATGGAGATATAGCATCCCATCAGAAAATTCATTTTGTATTTAGATAATACCGGAATTTCTGCCATATATTGATCCGCTGTCCATGACCAGCCTTTGGTACCACGAATTTTAAATCCGGCTGGATCCATACTTAGATCGGCCCTCTCCATAAAAGAATATTTCTTCGCGGGAAGCTGAGAAGGTATTTCGGTTATGGTGTCGGTTTCAGATCTCCCGATCGTAGATTTTAGTATGCCAGCCTGTAGCGTAGTTGATCCACATATCATTATTAAAGCTATGCAAAGAGCTGTATACCTGGATGATTTGGTTTTGTGAATGGTCATAGAAGAGATAATTGCGTTTTTTATGCGTTTTTATTTGATAAATATAAGCATCTAAAACGCAATTCAAATTTTTTTATAATTTTTATATTTAACCCGGTTATTTAACCTGATTTAAAACAGTTTATTATGCTCAAGGAAGAGAGGCAAAAATTAATTATCCGGGAAATAAATTTACATAATAAAGTCTTATCAACGGATTTAAGTGTGCAGCTTAATGTTTCCGATGATACCATCAGGCGGGATCTGAAAGAGCTTGCAGATCTGGGTAAGATCTTAAAGATTCATGGCGGCGCGGTAAGCCCATCATTTGTATCCACTTTTAGTAATACAAATGATGTTTACGCGCTGGATGAAAAGATAAAGATTGCTGAAAAGGCCCTGAAGCTCTTAAAAAATAACAGTATCATTTTAACTGAAGGTGGTACCACCATACTTGAATTTGCTAAAATGATACCTGATAATATAAAAGCAACATTTTATACACTTAGTCCCCAGGTTGCGATCACTCTTTCTGAGCATGAAAACATTAATGTTATTACTATAGGGGGCACCCTTGTGAAAAATGCCAACCTTCATACCGGGGCCGAGGTTATTAACCGCTTATCTGAACTCAGGGCAGATCTTTGTTTGCTGGGAGCTAATGCCTTTTCTGTACAAGAGGGGTTAACAGATGTTGACTGGGAAGTGGTTCAGGTTAAAAAGGGACTTATTCGCGCAGCTAAAAAGGTTGCAGTGCTTACAATATCTGAAAAACTCAATAGCGTACAGCGAATCAATATTTGTGGAATTGATCAGGTTGATTATCTGATCACGGAACTTTCTCCGGATCATCATTTATTGGATCCGTTCAGGGGAACGGATTTGAAGTTGATTTAATCAGTTTGAACCTTGTAGTTTGCAGCATAGTGCATGGCAGAAAAATTCAAGGATAAATACAGAATTGAATCAGCTCGCTTACCACATTGGAATTATGGCTGGGCTGGGAACTATTTTATTACAATTTGCACCAAGGACCGGGAAAATTATTTCGGAAAAGTGGTGGATGGGAAAATGGAATTATCTGCTGCGGGTGTTATTGCCAATATTTGCTGGTATGAAATTAAAAACCATACAAAAAATATAGATTTGGGTGAATTTGTTATTATGCCTAATCACATGCATGGGATTTTGATATTGAATCGAAATGATGGTGGTGAGAATGCGTTGCCGGTTGTAGAGACGTTGCATGCAACGTCTCTACGATCCCCACGTCCCCCACAATCGCCACCCAACCCTCAATTCGCCCATATTTCGCCAAAATCAGGAACCGTATCTGCCATAATCCGTTCGTATAAATCTGCAGTAACCAGACACGCCAACCGTTTGGGTTTTGATTTCGCATGGCAAACCCGTTTTTACGATCATATTATTCGTAATGACACCTCATTTCATGAAATTTCAAATTACATCATAAATAATCCTGGCAAATGGCAGGAAGATAAATTTTATAGCAAATAATTATCAGATTTTAATCTGGGATGTTTTACAACAAGCTTTATTCTTGCCTGACTAATTCTTTCAGCTGTTAATTATTAAATGGGAATAATAACGCCAGCAGCAAAAAAATAAACCCTGTAATCCAATAATGCCTTTCTGCGCCTATTAAGCGTCTAACCTCAAATCTTTTCTTAACCCTCAGTTCCGGATTATCAGGGTTTTTATAATATAAATTTCTCCTGAGACTATTCCTGTATGTTATTTCATTCCCTCACTCAAACACCGTATACCCAACCTTACACTTATACCCTCCATTTGGAAATGCATGGAATTTAATTCCATCACCTTGCATGGTAAATCCGGGGTCTCCATCCAGTTCTGCCAAATTTCCCTGAATGTTTAAAACAGGGTAGTACCGGGTATCACCTCCAGCCAGATCAATCCGGATATACCGGGTCTTTGAAATAGGTTTATCCAGTTTCAGTACAAATTTTCCATTTATGGTTTCCAAACCTTCAACTGTTCCGGTCCGTGGTTTTCCTGATTGGTATTCCCAGCCAGCTCCTGATTTTACCTGGATTTCATTTCCGTTTATTCTAATCTGATCTTCAACTAATTTGCCATCAAGCACATAACGGACTTTAATTTCATCCCCATTCCTGATGATGGATTCTATCCACGGTTTATCGCCGAAAGGCTCATGAACTGCCACAAAGGTTGAGTTGCCACCTGTATGACGCAGCATCAACCCGTTACGTAAAAAATCAGGAAGCTTATTGTCATCTTCATTGGCCAGTCTTACCGAAGGCGAACGGAAGCGAAACACCTGCGTGCCGGTTTCTACAAGGTTATGAGTGCGGAGTCCGGAATTTTTGTACTTCCATGTTGCTGCAAATGGTTTATCAGTATTGCCGGTTTGTATATTGCTCAGATAGGTGTATGGATGAAAGTTTTTTTCATTAGTGTCATACTGTGTTTTGGGCATATTATTTCCGCCCCACGCCGGAACCAGTGTTTCTACTTTACGGTCAAGCGAAAGGGTAGTCTCCAGTGTGCCTTCTTCCTCGCACATGCCATGCAGGAACCAATCGTGTTCTTTACCGCCTTTTACATCGAAACGATCGATGATATAATCATGACCTTCTGCTGCATGAACTACTATTAAGCGTCTGCGGTAAGTATCTGCTACTGCATAGGCAGGGGAGGCATCTACATCAATGGCTTTAACATGTTCATCTGTATCATCATAGAATGTTAAACGGCCCGTTACCGGTTTGTCCCAGTTTCCGGCATCTTGTCCCTTCTGGTCAATAACCACGGTATTGTGCGATGCGGTATTGATCGTCCAGCCCCGGTATTTGGAGTGGGTATAGCCGATGTCTGATAACATTTCGCCGCCTTTAGCATATAAAATGATCGAACCATTATCGAAATGAGAATGCCCATAGTTCCCGCTCCAGTTAATGTTCAGCATGGTTTGATTAGCTCCTTTGCCGGCGCCTAATGATGCATTCCCTAATGATGACCATAATCGTGAAACAGTTTGTTCAGTTGGCTTTTCCCTGGCGCCTTTGTTTGCCCAGGTGTCATTTATCGGGATTTTTCGTCCATCAGGTAAAATGGCCTCACGACTCACATCCAGTGCTTTTTTATAAAAGGGGATTGTTGCAGTCAGATCCAGGTTGTCAAATCGTTCTCCCTTCCAGTCGATCGGGTCGGAGTAGCCCTTTGCGGCATTCACTACAGACCGCAAACCCCCTATGGTCTGATCATGGTAGGAGCCGGTTCCCTCTTTCCACCAGCCATCAGCAAAAAAACCTAGTTGTACAAACTCCCGGAAACGCTTTACGCCATCATGAACCATGGCCGGGTCCTTTAAGACAATACCCACTTTAATCATATCGCGATACATTCCAGGAGACATGTTCGTATAAACCTCGGTATTGGCAGCGGTAAATTCATATCCTAATCGTAACAGGTCTTTGGCAATACGCTTATCTGTTTCCTTACCTATAACGGCATCCATTCTTTTCCAATCATACCCTCGCTGTAAATTTGTGTAAACGTTAGCCAGCTGAATGGGGATGTCGGCATACCCCCACCAGCTCCACTTGGCGCCGCGGTAAGGTACAAGTCCGGCATAAGGCCATTTTTGGTTTGCCGGGAAAAACTTTACAGGTGCATTGGGGTAATCATAACGAACGGCATAATCGGGGAATACTTGCGCAAACCGTCCGGTAATAGCAGCGGCCCTGTCACCATATTCATTATTACCCGTATGTACCCACAGTTGTGAAAGCTGATAGGCGGCCTGTTGGATCCACTTCCAGCGTTCATACCAGGCATGAGGTTCATAATAATATTCGCGGCCTTCTGCATTTTGATAATATCTGTAAACCTGTTTTGCACCACTGGGAGCTATGATCACCTTTTCCTTGTTATTTGGAAAACGTTCGTTAGGGAATTCCATCTTGCAGAACTTGCATTTTACCTTATCGCCCATACCTGGTTCCCAGTTCAATACCCCCATTTCCTGTGCGCCTCCGTTGCAATTAGGGCAACCAATAAAGTAAATTCCGGATGCCGATGGAACCTCTGCAATCACTTCTTTAATTGACATAGCCATGAATGGATTTACAGCACGTTTTAACGCCTCAATATTACCCTGCTCAGGCTGCGCATTTTCTCTGTTGGTGTTTTGGGCAAATCCTGAAGATATTATACTAAACAGGAAAATTATAAAAATTACAGCAGGTATTAGTCTGATTTTCATGGTGTTGATGTGGAATTTATGCGTGTTATAGCGAGGAGTAATTTACTATAAAAAGATCAAAATAACTAGATAAGAAGCTATTTTGCATTGTGATGATCTGCTTATAAAAGACTCCAACCCACAACCTTCCAACCCAACCACCACACAAGGATGGAACAAGGATGAGACAACTATGGAACAACAGACCCGTCAATGGCCGTCAATTTCAGTCAATTCCAGTCATAATTTGCTCACGGCCAATTTCTGTACTATGTTTGATCCGGGCTAAAAAATGGAAAGTAGCGCATGGAAAAAGTCATAAGTTCAAAAAAACCATACGTTTTATTGATAACTATGCATCCTTGTATTGGCTTTCTGAATTAACATTTCTATCTTCGGGTACGTAAACAATCATTTTTTAATGAGTACCATAAATCCGATAGAAGTGGCACAACCTTCAAGGAGAACATAAGAATAAATTTTTCAAATTACAGTTATATTAAGATGAGGTATTTAACAATAAATTTAAGATTTCTGATTTTTACCTGGCTATGTGTGTTCACCCTATCAGAGGTACATGCGGTTACCAATGAAATTTCACAGGGACCCGGTTTACAGCTGGCTACTTTTGATGTGGATGCAACCCCGCCCATAGGCAGCCAGTTAACCTATGATCCGATGGTTAACGACTGGGATATGGGTTTAAGGGCCAAAGGGGTTGTCCTTTTAGGTGCCGGACAACCTATTGTAATGTGTTCTGTAGACTGGATTGGTATTGCGAACGACAGTCATGATGAGTTTCGTCGTGTACTTGCCGAGGCTGCCGGTACAACTCCGGAGCGGGTAGTTGTCCACGCCATACATCAGCATGATGCCCCAACAAGTGATTTTGGTGCTGAAAAATGGCTTAAAGATGCCGGGATGAATCCCGATAGTTTTGAAGGCAGTTACACCCGCGATCTGATCGTCCGTTTGGGTGCTGCAATTAAAAGTTCATTGGCAAAAACACAGCCGGTTACCCATTTGGGTTTAGGTAAGGCAACTGTTTCTGAAGTTGCTTCTAACCGTCGGATTCTTGGCCCTGATGGTAAAGTTAAATTTACTCGTACTTCTGCAGCTCCTAATCCTGCAGTGCGTGCAGAACCTGAAGGGTTAATTGATCCTGAAGTCTCCCTGATAAGCTTCTGGAATCAGGATAAACCGGTAGCTGTATTGAGTTACTATGCCTCGCATCCGCAAAGTTATTACCGTACAGGTGTTGCAAATCCTGATTTTCCGGGGATAGCGCGGTTCTTACGGCAGCTTGCCGTACCTGATGCGTTACATATACACTTTAATGGTGCAGGTGGTAATATTACGGCAGGAAAATATAATGATGGTGCCAAGGTGAACCGGTTACTTCTTGCTGAACGGTTGGCCGAGGGGATGAAGCATGCCTGGGAAGCTACCAAAAAGGAACCTATCTCGCCCGAATCTGTAAAGTGGACGATTGAACCAATGGCTTTTAAACCTTCACCGCATGTGGCTGGACTGGTTGAAACAATAAAAACCAAGCCTTCTACTTACATTTCAAATAATTTATCTAAACTTGTTTGGTTAAAAAGACTGCAGTCCGGTAAGAAAATTGACTTGCCAATGCTTTCAATTGGAAGCGCACGTATTCTGCATTTACCGGGTGAACCATTCATCGAATACCAGTTATGGGCTAAAGCAGAACGGCCAGACTTGTTTGTTGCAGTTGCCGGTTATGGAGATTATGCAACAGGTTATATAGGTACAGCTATTGGTTATACTCAGGGGGGATATGAAACAGGTGAAGCTTCGGGAGTGACTGCAGATGCCGAAAGGACAATGATGACCGCCATAAAGAAACTTCTTCATGACGATAAAGGAAAAAAATCCCGTACTAAAAAATAACTTTGAGGTTCTAATGAAATTACGTACCATTTCTTGCAGATTGTTCTCCATACTGCTTGTTTTTACAATATTCTCTTCTTCTGTTTATGCCCAACAAGCTGGAAAAACAATGTCTGTTGGGATTGCGCGAATTGATATTACACCCGAAACCCCTGTCAGACTTGCCGGCTTTGCACTGCGTAGCAAAACGGAAGCACAGGGTACGTTACAGAGACTTTCAGCGAAAGCGCTTGCATTTGGTACCGATAAACAGGGGCCGTCTATCCTGATAACTGCCGATATGATTGGAATTCCGGCGCATGTGACAACCGAAGTAGCCAGACGTCTTTCACAAAAAGCAGGTATTGATCGTGCCCGGTTTGCAATAAGTGCATCACATTCGCATACTGCACCTGAACTTGGCGATCTTCTTAATATTCTTCAGTATCGCAGTGCTACATCCTATTCTGATTCATTGTTACCTGTACAACACATAAATCATATTAATTTATATGTTGAACAGCTTACTTCAAAGCTTGAGCAGGTGGCTCTGGCAGCTTTACAGGCCCGGCAGCCATCATTGGTAAGTTGGGGACAGGGCAAGGTTGGCTTTGCCGCTAACCGCCGCAACGTTCCGGAATCCGTAGATCAGTCGATGCCGTTGCTGAAGGTTACCGATG
>DASWTL010000292.1:0-14262 GCA_036402155.1 Sphingobacteriaceae bacterium
TATCGGAAGATGATCTGAGCCGCATTCTTGAATTGTTAGACTGGTAATGATCATTCGCAACATTTTAGTATGTATTCTATTGGCTTTTGGCGCCGTTTCTGCGAGCGCTCAAAAAACCGATACAACAGTTGTGAAGAAAGATAGCACTACAATCGATTCGCCGGTGCTGAAAGCCGATTCAGCGCTCAGAGCCGAAACAGGTATAATTGAAGCCGATACGATTGTAAAACCAAAAGCCAAAGGCCCTGTAAAAGATTCAGCTCGTCTTGCCCTTGAGGCTATGCCACGTAAGGCAGTGCTCAGATCTGCTTTAATACCCGGCTGGGGGCAGTTTTATAACAAAGGAGTTTGGTGGTTAAAGGTTCCTGCAATTTATGGCGGATTAATTGCTTTTGGTATTGCTATACATGATAATCAATCCATGTATAATGTTTTCCTGAAAGAGGCGCAGTACAGGCAACAGTACAAAAAAGAACTGGATCCGCGGTACGTACTTTATGATGATGAAGGGATTATCCGGATAAAAAACGGCTACCGGCGAAACCGGGATCTGAGTATCTTAGGCCTTGCAGGAGTTTATGCAGTAAACATCATCGAGGCTTATGTGGATGCCAAATTCTTCAGATTTGATATTGGTGATGATCTGGGCTTAAAAATAAATCCTTCGCTTCAGCAAGGTACATATGCTTCCCATGTTATTCCGGGAATAAAAGTAAGTTTGTCTTTATGAAATTAGCATTATTAGGATATGGTAAAATGGGCCATATTATTGAACAGTTTGCTCTGGATCGCGGTCATGAGATTGTATTAAAGATTGAAGAGATTAATGCCGAAGAATTGACAGAAGAAAATTTAAAAAAGGCGGATGTTGCCATTGATTTCAGCACTCCTGCAACGGTAATCAACCACATAAAAATGTGTTTCCAGGCTAATGTCCCGGTTGTTGTGGGCACAACCGGGTGGTATGATCAGATAGACGACATCCGTGAGCAATGCCTGCAAAGTAACAATACCTTGTTATATGGGTCTAACTTCAGCATCGGAGTTAACGTGTTTTTTCATGTTAACAAAATCCTGGCTAAAATAATGAACACTTACCCTCAGTATGAAGTGCTTGTTGAAGAGATCCATCATACACAAAAGTTAGATTCACCAAGCGGAACTGCAATAACAATTGCTGAGGGGATTCTGGAGGGACTTGAAAGTAAAAAGGAATGGGTAAATGAGCTGGTTGGCGATACGCAGGAAGTTATTCCAAAACCCGATCAGTTGTTAATTGAGTCGCACCGCATAGAAGATGTTCCCGGAACGCATACGGTTATCTATAGTTCGGAAGTTGATGATATCGAGTTTAAGCATAAAGCACACAACCGTGCCGGGTTTGCATTGGGCGCTGTGATTGCGGCTGAGTGGCTAAATGGGAAAACTGGTTTTTATTCTGTTGCTGATATCTTTGATTTCAATATATAACAAGTATATTTCACCATATTTTATAACACATGGCAGTTAAGTTCTGGAAAAAAAGAAACTCGGAAGATAAAAAAAGAAAAAAAAGTGCCGGTAGAGAGTGGTTTGATGCAATTATTTTTGCTGTAATAGCCGCTACGTTAATCAGGGGATTATTCATTGAAGCGTATACCATCCCAACCGGATCTATGGAAAAGACCCTTTTAGTAGGGGATTTCTTATTTGTTAGTAAGGTTAATTATGGCGCCCGTCTGCCGATGACACCGGTTGCATTTCCGTTTGCCCATCATACTATGCCCATTACAGGCACAAAAGCGTATTGGGACGGAATCCAATGGAAATACCGAAGATTGCCGGGTTTAAGTGAAGTTAAACGGAACGATGTTGTTGTATTTAACTATCCGATGGATGCAGATGCACCACTGAGCCGTCCGGTTGATAAACGCGAGAATTATATTAAACGGTGTATTGCCGTTGGGGGAGATACGCTCAGAATAATTAATGCGAAGATCTATATTAACGGAAAAGTCGTTGAAAATCCTCCTCAGGGCCAAAAAAACTATTATGTTAAATCGGATGGTACCGACTTCAATCCGCAGACGCTGCAGGATATGAATATTGCCGTACAGCGATTAACTATGGATGATTATGCATTTCAAATGACTGTTGATCAGGCTGATGAAATAAGGAAATGGGCGAATGTGAAAAGCGTTAACCTTGCTGTAAAGCCAATGAATGAAAGGGAAATGCAGATCTTCCCGCCCGACTCCCAATTCAATTGGAATGCAGATAATTTCGGCCCGATAATTATTCCAAAAGAAGGCTGGACTGTGAAACTGGATAGTACTAATGTTGCTATCTATAAACGGGCAATAGAAATTTACGAAGGCAATACCTTGCAGGTGAATGGCAATGATATCATGATCAATGGTAAAAAAACCAATACCTATACGTTTAAAATGAATTATTACTGGATGATGGGTGATAATCGCGATGATTCTTTAGACTCACGTTTTTGGGGTTTCGTTCCTGAGGATCACATAGTAGGTAAAGCATTGTTTATCTGGATGAGCTGGAATGATAACGGGTCGTTCTTTAATAAGATACGCTGGAACAGACTGTTCAGCGGTATAAATTGATGTAGGATTCTAAGATCAATTTTGTAGAATATATGAGCCTGGCAGTTGCTGTCAGGCTTTTTTAATAAATTAACCTAATTTATTAATCCCTAATTTATCCGCAAGCTCATTAAGATCCTTTACAACCGGGTTAACCAGTGGGATGCCGGAAACTTTTCTTTCTTTTTCTGCTTCTAATTCCGGCTCTCCCGGAATAATTACCTTTTGATTTTCATCGATAGGTTTAGCAGATTTAAATCGTTCTACCCAATTATCCATATGTGCTTTAAACTCATCAGCTGGTCTGAAGCCATCTACTCTCATAGCTCCTAAAAAGTGCCCGATACCTTCTCCAACCGGATTTTCCGAAGGTTCCAGAAATGCAACGAAGGGAGGGACCCAAGGTCCATAATTTGCACCTGAAAGTACCGCAGAAAGAATATCTACAGTTGCGCTTAACCCGAATCCTTTGTGACTGCCATGATCCCTGTCACTACCCAAAGGAAGAAGCGCGCCTCCATTCTTTAGTTCATGCGAATCTGTAGAAGGAAGTCCATCTCTATCCTGGATCCAGCCTTCGGGTACATTTTTACCAGAGCGCTGTGCTATTTCAAGTTTTCCATTTGCTGCCGCTGAAGTTGCCATATCCACGATAACCGGGGGATATTTAGCTGCCGGAAATGCATAACACATCGGGTTGGTTCCCAGCAAGCGCTCATTGGCAAAAGTTGGCGCCACAAGCGGACTTGCATTGGTCATTGCAAACCCAATCATATCTTTCTGTACGGCCATTAATGCATGATAACCTGCTATGCCAAAATGATTGGAATTTCTAACGGCTACCCATCCTGATCCGAATTGCTCAGCTTTTTTAATGGCCACTTCCATAGCAAACGGCGCTACAACCAATCCCAGGCCCCGATCGCCATCCACTGTTGCTGTAGTGGCAGTTTCATGAACTATTTTTATTTCCGGAGTAGCATTGATCCTTTGTTTCTCCCACAGACGAACATAGCCGCTTAAACGGGCCACACCATGTGAATCAATACCTCTTAAGTCGGACAGTAAAAGAACATCGGCTGCAAGCTGTGCATGCTCATTTGAACAGCCCATTTTTTTGAAAACATCTTCAGTAAAAGTACGGAGCTGGCTTTCAGAAAATAGTTGGTAATCCATGGTGTTATGGTGTCAGTATAGTAAACTTAAAATCCAGCGGGTTAAAGGAATTAATCAGAGATTGAATAAAATTATCGCCGTATATCGTATAAAATGCCCCGAAATTTTCATGCCTTTCTTGTAATCCGTGATGGAAATATTGTGTTTTTAGGTGGTCAATAATGGCTAAAATTTCATCATGATTGCGTTTTTCAGCTTTTAGAAGTTTCTTTTCAAGATTATGCATCGCTTTTTTCAAACGTGCCTTAATAGCCTCGGTGCTCGGACCTAATGTTGGATTGATAGCTGATGCACGGTACTTGATATTTTGTAATATAGATTCAAGCTGCTGCCATTCATTAGAAAGTGTCAGTTCATGCTCGGAATGCTTCAGTGTCCATTCTTTTTTTAGCTGGTTTGCGCTTTTAAAAATCTCTTTTACTTCAATTTCCAGTTTTGATATCTTTTTCCCGAACTTATCGTCAGTAACTAATGCCGAGTTTCTTAAAATAAGAACCGGAAAATCAATGTTATAAAAATCAAAGTTCTTTTTAAGCTGCAACCAGTAAACCACCTCTGCGCCACCTCCAATGTAGGCAATGTTTGGAAGTATTACTTCCTGGTAAAGAGGCCTCAACACCACGTTAGGGCTAAATCGTTCAGGAAAGCTCTTTATCTCTTCAAGCAACTCTTCTTTCGAAAATTTTATATCAGAGTTTAATACTGAATATTCATTTCCTTCTAAAACTATCCGTTCACGGAGGTTGTCGCGCAGATAAAAAAAGTTTATTTCCCGTGGATTTACCTGCGCCTCAATATCAATTCCGGCTAATTTCTGGTTGGAAGATTCAATATTCGTAAAGCTGCATTGTTCGATAATGTCTTTGGAAATAATGCTTTGGAACTGTTTTTTTAATTCATGATGGTCGGCATCCAAAATTATCAGGCCATATTTTGCAAACAGTCCATGTACCAGAATTCTGGTGGCTTGAGCCAGGTCGGGTGCGGAATAGGCCTCATCAATTAATTGGCCAAGCTTTAATGAATTTTCTGAATATCCTAAAATGGCTTTATACTCTGCTACGGCAGATTTTATAGATTCTGTACTTAATCTTCCGGTAGCACCGGTCTGATCCTGAGTCCAAACGATCTTTTTTCCGTGAATATGCGCATGGTTGATTTCTTCAAAATCATGATCTTCAGTTGCCATCCAGTATACGGGAATAAAATTTTTCCCGGGAAACTGTTTTTTAAGATCATTTGCCAGGTTTATCGCAGTGACTATCTTGTAAATAAAATAAAGCGGGCCTGTAAAAATATTTAGCTGATGCCCAGTGGTAATTGTAAAGGTATTATCTGATAGAAGAAGTTCAATATTTTTCTCAACAAGCTCAGAGTGCTTATTTGAGGTTGAGACATATTGCTCTTTCAAAACATTTACCAGGAGGTTGCGTTCGCCGGTAACTTTTCGGTTATTTATTGCTTGTTCGAACCCGGTCAGATTAGGTGGATAAGAAATAAATGGTGAAAGCGCAGGGTCATTTTCAATATACCTGATTACTGCAGAAGAGAAACACTCCGTATCCTTATAATCGATGTATGTTGCTTTCATCTGCCACGAAAATAGGTGAAATTGATCAATTCGCCTATCGGCCTAAATTATTTGACAATTTGTCCATACAGATCAAAGTCCTCTGCCCGGTCTATTTTAACATTTACAAAGCTGCCAACGGTAGCATAATTTACGCGGGCATCTATCAAAACCTCGTTATCTACTTCAGGTGAATCGAACTCTGTACGTCCGACAAAGAAATCACCTTCTTTTTTATCGATCAGAACTTTATACGTTTTTCCCGCTTTTTGCTGGTTAATATCATATGAAATGGCCTGCTGTACTTCCATGATCTCTTCAACACGCTGAGATTTTACTTCTTCCGGAACATCATCGATCAGGCCATGAGCATGTGTTTTTTCTTCGTGAGAATAAGTAAAACATCCAAGCCGGTCAAAACGGGTTTCTTCAACCCAGTCTTTCATTTCCTGGAAGTCGTGCTCAGTTTCGCCCGGATAACCACAGATCAATGTAGTTCTCAGTGCAATTTCAGGTACTTTATCCCGGATAGAATTAACCAGATCAATCGTTTTCTGCTTGGTGATTCCTCTTCGCATACTTTTGAGCATATCATCACTGATGTGCTGCAGTGGCATGTCCAGATAATTGCAGATATTGGATCGCTCCTTCATCACATCCAGAATATCCATCGGGAAACCGGATGGGTAGGCGTATTGTAAACGGATCCATTCTATACCATTCACATCCGAAAGACGGCGAAGCAGATCAGCAAGATTTCGCTCGTTGTAAAGATCAAGGCCGTAATAGGTAAGATCCTGGGCAATTAAAATAATTTCTTTAGTTCCGTTTCTGGCCAGGGATTTCGCTTCTGAAACCAATTCTTCCATGGGCCGTGAAACATGTTTTCCACGCATTAGTGGAATTGCACAGAAAGAACAAGGGCGGTTACAGCCTTCAGCTATTTTGAAATAAGCAAAGTGACTGGGGGTAGTCAATAATCTTTCGCCGATTAACTCGTGTTTGTAATCAGCTCCAAGGTTTGAAAGAATCCCCTGAAGGTCGTTGGTGCCAAAATAGGCATCTACATTGGTGATTTCAGTTTCAAGTTCTGGTTTATAACGCTCAGATAAGCATCCGGTAACTATCACTTTTCCAACTTTACCCTGTTGTTTTAATTCGCTGTATTGTAAAATGGTATCGATCGACTCCTGTTTGGCATTATCAATAAAACCGCAGGTATTAATAACAATGATATCATCCTTGCTCACATTGTCTGCTTCATGCGTCACGTTAAGCTGATTACCGCGAAGCTGACCCATTAATACTTCTGAGTCATAAACGTTCTTGGAGCAGCCCAGTGTAATTACATTTATTTTTTTTGACTGTGATTGCACCGAGGAGGATGATTTCACTGATTTTGTTTTCATGTGGTTCAGATAGTGCTAATTCTAACGAATTATCCGTATATCAATTGTTTTATTTTAAGGGAATCGTTTGTAAATTTCTTTGCGATGTAGGATGCGTTCGAAGCTGATTTCATTATTCTTAATAATTACACCGATCCGATAGTCCCCAATTCTAATCTATAATACTGACCGTAGCCTTTGAGCTTTTTTACCGAGGGGATATCAGAATATGAAGAGTAAGTTAAGATGTCTTTAAATACAAGCTGTTCAACTTTAACTCTGGTTTTCGCGGGAATGGCTGCTAGTTCTTTTAGAAAAATACGATTGAATGTGGCTTTCACTTATCAGACTTATTTAACATCTGATAATACACTTCGGCTTCTGCAAAGCTTAATTGATCTGCAGGGTTATTTTCTTCAATGGACTTTGCCAGAATAAAATCCTCTTTGTCAGAATCAGTGAATATCTGAACTTTGAAACCCATCTTTTGGGCCAGTCCCTGTAGTAGCGACAGGTCTTCTTGGTTATCGGTATGGATTATTATACTTGCCATTACACAAAAATACTGATAATCACTTAAATAATGACTCCACGAATTCTTTCTTGTTAAACAACTGAAGGTCATGCATTCCTTCACCAACTCCAATATATTTTACCGGAATTTTAAACTGGTCTGAAATGCCGATAACAACACCGCCTTTCGCCGTTCCATCCAGTTTAGTTAAGGCTAAAGCATTAACGTCGGTAGCCTGTGTAAATTGCTTGCATTGTTCAATGGCATTTTGACCGGTAGATGCATCAAGCACCAATAGTATTTCATGCGGTGCGTCAGGCACAACCTTTTTCATTACATTCTTAATTTTGGTAAGCTCATTCATCAAGGCTACCTTATTATGCAATCTACCCGCAGTATCAATAATACACACATCGTCACCATTTGCTACAGCAGACTGGAGTGTGTCAAATGCCACGGATGCCGGATCTGAGCCCATTGACTGAGCCACCACACGGACTTTTACCCGTTCACCCCAAAGTTTAATCTGTTCTACTGCTGCAGCACGGAAAGTATCCGCAGCGCCCAATACTACCTGGTTGCCGGCTTCTTTTAGTTGGTGTGCAAGTTTTCCGATAGTAGTGGTTTTACCTACCCCGTTAACACCAACAACCATAATCACATAAGGCTTATGACTGCCATATTCAAAGTTTTGAAAATCATTACTATTGTTCTCCGCCAGAAGTTCTTGAATCTCTTCACGCAGAATACTGTTCAGCTCAGACGTATTTACATACTTATCACGTGTTACACGATCCTGGATGCGCTCAATGATCTTTAATGTTGTAGTTACACCAACATCCGATGTGACTAATATCTCTTCAAGCTCATCCAGCACATCATCGTCAACGATCGATTTACCTATTACCGCTTTGGTGATCTTAGAAAATAAACCCTCTTTAGTTTTTTCAAGTCCTTTGTCAAGAGCCTGCTGCTCTTCAACAGTTGCCTCTTTTTTCTTAAAAAAATCAAATAGTCCCATAGGAGTATATTTAAAAAAAAAGCCCTTCCAATAATTCGGAACGGCCTCAATATTTTATTGGAGATCTATTACTCAGCTTTTTTCGCTTCAGCAATAGCATCTTTAATGTGATCGTTGTGAGCAATTATCTCTCTGAAAGAATATGCACCTGTTTTAGGTGATTTAATCATGGTAATTACCTTTGAATATTCTTTACCTTTCCCTGTTTTAAGGGTTGCAACTACTTTCTTTGCCATATCTTATGTTTTTAAGTGTTAAAGCCATTAGTGTATAAATCACGCAGGCAGTAACATATTATTTTATCTCTTTGTGAACAGTTACTTTTTTTAATACAGGATTGTATTTTTTAAGTTCCAAACGCTCTGTTGTGTTTTTCTTGTTCTTGGTAGTGATATAACGGGACATTCCCGGAAGCGCACTTTCTTTATGTTCTGTACACTCCAGTATAACCTGAACTCTGTTTCCTTTTTTAGCCATTTTTGTATGTTCTGTGTTATATTATAAGTAACGGGTATGCCCCCGGCTTATATTTAATAACTTTTAACTTCTTATACGTATCCCTTTTTAAGGAATTTACTAATTACTGCGCTGATACCATTTTTGTTAATGGTTTTAATAGCTGAAGTTGATACTTTCAGCGTAATCCAGCGGTTCTCTTCAGGTATGAAAAACCTTTTCACCTTCAGGTTAGGATAAAATTTACGTTTGGTCTTCACGTTTGAGTTAGAGACGTGGTGACCATTCATTGCCATTTTTCCTGTTAAATCACAAATTCTCGACATGACTTTATATTGTGTTCGTTTGTAAAACTCAGCTCTTTAAAGAGTTTGCAAATATCAGGAATTTAAATTAATTAAGCAATACAATAAATAAAATAATCCTGAAGAGTATCCTGCCCTCGTTTACTCATCCTCTAATTAATGGTATTTTACACGTCCTGATGATCAGCCAGAACTATTTGATGCGTGCTGATAACGTGAAAATGAGATAAAATTTGACAATAAACGCTTTAATTTTTCAACGTTTTTAATTTTTTATTTAGGTTTACCGTTTCTTATAATAACCAAGTAATCATTGTAACTAACTAATCATATTATTATGTATCATGAACCCGCTAATGAAGTAGGAGTTGACAACGCCGCAAAAAAGAAAGCCAGGCTAGGCGTTTGGTTCTTTTTTTTATACCTCATCTTTTATGCAGGATTTGTTGCTATTGGAGTACTGAATTATGAACTATTAGGCCAAAAAGTGGTTGCCGGCCTGAATCTGGCCCTTGTATACGGAATGGGACTTATTTTATTCGCCGTGCTTCTTGGAATTTTATACAATTATTTTTGTTCACGCTATGAAGATGATATGAACGATAAGGAGGATATAAAAGCATGATTTACGGAGTATCTTATACAGCTTTAATCTTTTTTATAGTTTTCGTCGGTTTTGTTCTCTGGCTCTCATTCTATTTTGCCCGCAAAACAAAATCAGCATCTTCCTATTATGCAGCCGGAGGTCAGATACACTGGGCCGTAAATGGTGTTGCATTTGCCGGTGATTATCTTTCTGCTGCATCTTTCCTGGGTATTTGTGGTATGATCGCCTCCGTTGGATTTGATGGATTTTTATATTCTATCGGGTTTCTGGCTGGTTGGATCGTAGCATTGTTTCTTATAGCTGAGCCGCTTAAGAGACTTGGAAAATATACGTTTACAGATGCGCTTAATTCTACTTTTAAATCGCGAGCGGTTACGTTAACGGCGGCCATTAGCACACTTATTGTCTCTATCTTCTACCTTATTCCGCAGATGGTTGGAGCAGGCGATCTGGTTACACCTTTATTAGGTTTACCGCATTGGGTAGGCGTTGTTTTAGTAGGTACTGTTGTAATCATTATTGTTGCAAGTGCCGGAATGACTTCTACCACTTATGTCCAGTTTATTAAAGGGGGGCTATTGATTGTCTTATCAACGATATTGACCATCTATATTCTTAAAAATGGCTTTACATTAAAACCGGATCATAAGAATCAACCATATCATGAATTCACCATACTGTCTCCCGAAGTAGCAGATGGAAAAGTAACCAATGCTGATGGATGGAATGTTAAAACTCAGGTTGAAGAAAAAGGTAAGAACTTTGTGAAACTTGAAAAGGGTGGTGTAGAACGATGGTTTAGTCTTGTTAAAAAAGATGAAAACTACACGCTGGTTGAAGCCCTCTCCATTTCAGAAAGTGAAAATGGCGGACTCCTTTATAATGGTGAACCGAAGGAAAAGGCCCGCTTTTACCAGGTTGGGCATATGAGTAAAATCATTGTAGATGGTAAGGAAGTTGAAAAGACCGGCCCTGTTGGACCGTTTGAGTTTCTTTCAACTATTGAAAAGAGTGAGATTGTTCGTTTTTCTGAAGCTAAGTTCACTGATAACGGGAAAAAAGTTTCTGTATATTATCAGAATGTAACTTCCGGAAAGGATTTTATGCTTCCCGGCCTGAAATATAAGATAGGAAAAGGCTCAAGCACCTGGAGTAAGCTTGATTTTATATCATTAATGCTTGCCTTATTTTTAGGTACAGCAGCCTTACCGCATATCCTTATAAGATATTACACGGTAAAATCTTCAAGAGATGCACGTAAATCAACTATCCTTGCCATTGCAGCCATCGGCGCTTTTTATGTTCTTACCTTATTTTTAGGGTTAGGCGCAGCTGTAAATGGTGTAATGGATGTTGAATCAAGTAACATGGCTGCTCCTCTTCTTGCACGCGCCTTTGGAGTAGTATTGTTCTCCATTATTTCAGCTATTGCTTTTGCTACTATTCTGGGTACCGTATCCGGGTTAATTATAGCCTCCTCCGGAGCCATTGCTCATGATTTGATGGATAACTATTTTAAGTTGGATCTGAGTGATAATAAGAAGGTAAGAGCCGGTAAAATTTCAGCATTTGTGGTGGGGATATTTGCCATTGGATTGGGTATTGCATTTAAAGGAATGAATGTATCTTTCCTTGTTGGGTGGGCTTTTGCTATAGCAGCGTCGGCAAATCTTCCGGCTATATTGTTCCTTCTTTTCTGGAAGAAAACGACAGCAAAAGGAATAGCATGGTCGATAGTGACGGGAATAATTACCTCGTTAGGTATCATTCTAACATCTCCAACCATGTGGGACCGTTATGGTTTGGATCCTGCAACAGCATTTCATAAGCTGGAAAATCCGGCTGTCATTTCTTTCCCTCTTGCCGTAATTGCGGTTTATCTGGGCTCTTTAATGTCTCAGAAGGAAACAAATAATAAAATATAAAAATTTAAGGTTAACAAATTTATATCTATTCAGTTAAATGGACTTACAAATTAACTCTTTTGAAGATTACAAACGTGTTTACGATTACAGTGTGGCAGAACCTGAAAAATTTTGGGCCGAAATAGCTGATAATTTTTCATGGAAGAAAAAGTGGGATTCTGTTCTGGAGTGGAACTTTAAAGATCCGGATGTCAAGTGGTTTAAAGGCGCTAAATTAAATATAACGGAAAATTGCCTGGATCGCCATTTAGAGAAGCTGGGTGATACTCCCGCCATCATCTGGGAGCCAAATGATCCGGAGGAAGATCACCGGGTGCTGACTTATCGCCAGTTATATGATAAAGTTTGCCAGTTTTCTAATGTTTTAAAGAATAATGGCGCTAAGAAAGGCGACCGTATTTGTATTTACATGCCTATGGTTCCTGAGCTCGCTATAGCCGTTATGGCTTGTGCACGTATAGGCGCCATCCATTCGGTTGTATTTGGTGGATTTTCTGCCCAGTCTATCGCTGACCGTATTAATGATGCTCAGTGCAATATTGTTATAACTGCCGATGGCGGTTTCAGAGGCACTAAAGAAATTCCGCTTAAATCGGTAATTGATGATGCGCTGGTTCAGTGCAACTCTGTGCAGAAAGTAATTGTACTTACCCGTAGCCGCACCGGCGTTTCTATGATCAAGGGCCGTGACGTATGGTGGGAGGATGAAATCAAGAAAGTAGAAACACAGGGTAATCCGGACTGCGAACCAGAAGCAATGGATGCAGAGGATACGTTATTTGTGCTCTATACATCCGGTTCTACCGGCAAACCCAAAGGTGTAGTTCATACCTGCGGTGGATATATGGTGTACGCCGGATATACTTTTTCTAATGTTTTTCAATATAAGCCAGGAGAAATTTTCTTCTGTACAGCTGATATCGGTTGGATAACCGGACATTCATATATCGTTTACGGGCCACTTTCTCAGGGAGCAACTTCATTGATGTTTGAAGGAATACCAACCTGGCCAAGTCCGGGCAGACTATGGGACATTGTAGAAAAGTACAAAGTAAACATTTTATATACTGCTCCTACGGCTATCCGTTCATTAATGAGCTTTGGCGATGAGCCCCTTGCCGGAAAAGATTTCAGCTCACTTAAAAAATTAGGATCAGTAGGTGAGCCAATTAACGAAGAAGCATGGTACTGGTTTAATGATAAGATAGGGAAGGGAGACTGCCCGATCGTGGATACCTGGTGGCAAACAGAAAATGGCGGTATTATGATATCGCCAATTGCCGGAGTTACTCCAACAAAACCGGGATACGCAACTTTGCCATTGCCGGGAATACAGCCTTGTCTTGTAGATGAAAACGGTACGGAAATTATAGGAAATGGTGTTAGCGGTAACCTTTGTATTAAGTTCCCATGGCCTGGTATCATACGTACTACCTATGGTGATCATGAGCGTTGCCGTCAGACTTATTTTTCAACTTATCCGGATATGTATTTTACCGGTGACGGATGTTTAAGAGATAAAGACGGATATTATCGCATTACCGGACGTGTTGATGACGTAATGAATGTTTCGGGTCACCGCATTGGTACTGCAGAGGTAGAGAATGCTATAAATATGCATGCTGATGTGGTAGAAAGCGCTGTTGTAGGTTATCCGCATGACATTAAAGGTCAGGGTATTTATGCTTATGTTATCCTTGGAACGTCGCTGCACGACCATGATCTAACCCGTAAAGATATTCTTCAAACGGTAACCCGGCTTATTGGTGCAATTGCCAAGCCGGATAAGATTCAGTTTGTATCAGGACTTCCAAAGACAAGGTCCGGAAAAATTATGCGCCGGATTCTGCGGAAAATAGCAGAAGGGGATACTTCAAATCTTGGAGATACTTCAACATTACTTGACCCGAATGTAGTTGACGAGATTAAGGCGGGTGCGTTAAGTTAACTGTGTAACAAACAATATCAGCTATCTAAAGGTTAATCAGGTAACATTTAAACATTTACCTAAAAACTAAAGATTATGGCTGACATAAAATGGCAGGGTCGCTGGAATGAGATCAAGGGCAAAGTAAAGCAAGCCCATGGTGATCTTACGGATGACGACCTGAAGTATGAAGAAGGAAAAGACGAAGAATTACTGGGAAAACTACAACAGAAAACGGGTAAAGCCCGCGATCAGGTGGTTGACTGGCTAAACAGTCTTTAATAATAAAGAGCGCTGATTAATTCATCAGCGCTCTTCTTATATACGATCAGCCGGGAATTAATTTATCGGCGTGTTTAATACATCCGGATTGTATTTATTGTCAAGAGTGATATTAATGATCCAGTCGCCTTCTTCAAGTAGCTCCACATCTACATTTTGATCACTGATCTCAATTTTTATTCTTAACGGATATTTTACTTGCGACAACATGGTGCTGGTTGTTCTGGCGTTCTCTTTGTTTTTTTGAATATTATCATAAAGACCTTCAAGCACAGTTATATCAGTTAACTGCGGAGGAGGGATCTGCTGCCAGTTCGCCTGATCTCCTGAGGGATTTGTACTGAATGTTGCTCCGGAATTGCTGTTAGTTAAGTTTATGCTCACATTATTATTGCTGCTTTTTCTTCGTTTCACATCAACTTCAGTTACATGTGCGGATTTTAAATGAATGATAAAAGCATCTTTCGATTGCTTTTGTAAGGTGTTATTTTCCCAGGTCCCTGCAA
>DASWTL010000293.1:0-24627 GCA_036402155.1 Sphingobacteriaceae bacterium
ATGCGGGGTTTACCTGCCCTAACCGTGATGGCAGTAAAGGATATGGCGGATGCACCTATTGTAATGTAGATTCTTTTACACCTGAATTATCCCGCAGGCTCCCTACCATGAAGGAGCAAATAGAGCAGGGAATGGAACGGGCAATTACCGGCTATGCTGCTGAAAAATTTATCATTTATTTTCAACCCAATACCAATACCTATGCTCCGGTTCATTATTTAAAGGAGCTTTATGACGAGGCGTTAAGTTATAATACGGAAAACATTGTTGGCTTATCTGTTGGGACAAGACCTGATTGTATTGACTTTCAAAAGATCCAGTTGCTTGAAAGTTATGCAGACCGTGTAGATGTAGATCTGGAGATGGGTATGGAATCTATTTACGATGAAACACTAGCCCAGATAAACCGGGGATGTACTCATGCAGAGCTTGAGAAAGCTTTAACGCTTGCAGGTACCGCTAATCTGGATATATGCGTGCATACTATTTTTGGTTTTCCATGGGAAACCAAAGAAATGATGTTGCGATATGCTGCCGAGATCAACCGGTTTCCACAGATCAAGTTCGTTAAACTGCACCATTTGCATATTGTGGAAGGTTCAATAATGGGTGCGAAATATAAAAAGGAACCGTTTCCATTGTTCACTCTGGAACAGTACGCCGACTTTCTTTGTGATTTTCTACCTTTATTGCGCCCGGATATTGTAATACAGCGTTTATTTGGCCTGGCCGATTATGATCTTCTGATAGCTCCTAACTGGAGCAGAAAGAAGGCTGAAATTCAAACCTATATAGATAAGGCAATTGAACGCCGGGGAGTAATCCAGGGCTCTGCTGTTAATCAATCTGTTTCTGCGCTGTTCTAGCCGCCGGACAAATCTCCTTTCCTTAATTGCTTTTTAGTAGAATAATTCGCTGATTCATCCATTTTGGCTATATTTTTATAGTTATTTATTTAATTATTCATTTTTTTCATTCGATTTTGATCTTTTAATGTCAAAAAGCATCATAATCTTATAATATTTTGAATATAATGTTTATATAAATTACATTTTCATCAAATTAATAATATATTATTATTCAATATTTATATTTTTTGGTCTTTTAAGTTGATTTGATTAGAAAATTTTTAAAAATCATTCAAAATATTTGACTTTATGATGAAATTTCTAGATTTGTTTTAATAAACTATCAAACTTTATTAAAATAATAAGAAAATGAACAAAATTTCAGTAAAACAAACGGGGCCGTTCCTGATTTTAGCAGCGGTTGCCATTTCTGCAGCTTTTGTCCCTTCCGTTACCATGTTTAATGGTGAAGGGTATGTGGGGGCGGATATTGCATGGATCATTGTAGCTACGGCGCTGGTGTTTTTAATGACACCTGGTCTGGCATTTTTTTACGGGGGTATGGTAAACCGTAAAAATGTAATATCAACAATGATTAAAAGTGTTGTAGCTGCAGGAATCACTACGATCTTGTGGGTAACAGTTGGATTTAGCCTGGCCTTCGGAAAATCTATCGGGGGCTTTATTGGAGATCCTACTACCTTTTTATTTTTTAAAGACGTGAGTTCTGGTGCCCCATGGAGTCTCGCGCCAACAATCCCGCTTACCTTATTTGCAACCTTTCAGTTAATGTTTGCGATAATAACACCCGGGCTGGTTGTAGGTGCGGTAGCCGAACGTATCCGTTTTACTTCTTATATATTATTTATCGCCCTTTTCGGAATATTTGTCTACTTCCCCTTAGCACATTGGACATGGCATCCGGATGGGTTCCTCTTTCAAATGGGTGTATTTGACTTTGCAGGCGGGACTGTAGTGCATATTTCTGCCGGTTGTGCAGCTTTAGCAGGTGCATTAGTGTTGAAACGAAGAAGGTCTCATATGGAGAAGAGAGAAATACCACCTGCTAATATACCTTATGTATTAATAGGTACAGGATTGCTTTGGTTCGGTTGGTTTGGCTTTAATGCCGGATCTGCATTAGGGGCGAACGGACTGGCAGTTTCTGCATTTGCAACAACCAACGCTGCAGCCGCTGCTGCCGGTTTATCCTGGATGTTCTTTGATGTTATCAGAGGAAAGAAACCATCAGTGCTTGGATTTTGTATCGGTGCAGTTGTTGGACTTGTGGCGATAACGCCGGGAGCGGGTTTAGTAGCTATACCTCAAAGTATATTTATTGGATTTATCGCCGCCATTATTTCAAACATCGCGGTTTCTGTTAAATCAAAAACATCATTGGATGATACCTTAGACGTATTCCCCTGCCATGGCGTGGGTGGAATAGTAGGTATGCTTTTAGTAGGAGTTTTCGCAACCAAAACCGTTAATTCTGCCGGAGCTGATGGCTGGTTTTATGGTGATCTTGCGTTCTTCTTTACCCAGTTAAAAGGCGCAGCAATTGTTGTGGTATACAGCTTTACCGTATCCTATGTCATCTTTAAGCTATTAAATCTGATCCAGCCGATCCGCGTATCTCAGGAGGAGGAAGAATTAGGACTTGATGAAAGTCAGCATAATGAGAAATATGTTCAGGGCACGCTTCTGGTAACGGAGAATGGCGTAGTGGTAGAAAAAGAAGTTAAATTATTGGAAAAAGAACTGTATGAAGAATAGATAGTAATCAAACCCGAATCAAACCCAATCAAACTTTATTTAAATAAACATTATGATTAAAAAAATCCTAACTATTGCCAGTGTAACTATGTCCGGCCTGATTGCTCAGGCGCAGGAAGATCCTGCAACTCCGCTGTCTGTTTCAGGCTCGGCAGATACATACTATAAGTATGACTTTTCAGAATTTAAAACAGCAACAGGTTCTTCAAACATACCTACAAGCTTCGCAAATGAACAAAACTCTGTTTCATTAGGTATGCTTGATGTAATACTTAAGAAATCTGTGGGTAAGGCTTCCTTTGTCGGAGATGTTTCCTTTGGCCCGAGAGGCCAGTATCAATCCCTTCCCAACGGAAATGGTGATTCTGCGAATACATCCAACAGCTTCCATATTCAGAATCTCTATGCTACTTATCAGTTTTCTGATATGTTTTCGATGACTGCCGGATATATGGGAACGTTTGTAGGGTATGAAGTCATTTCACCGACAGCCAATTTTAATTACTCCACTTCTTATTTGTTTACCAGCGGTCCTTTTCAGAACGCAGGTATCAAAGGGAACTTTACCTTTTCTGATAAAGTAGGACTTATGGTGGGATTGTTCAACGACTGGAATACTTACCAGGATTTTAATGGCGTATCACATTTCGGGGCACAATTGTCATTAACACCTGTTGAAGGATGGACAGCTTACCTGAATGTTCTTACCGGCAGAGGGTCTGCGGGTCCCGCAAGTTATGGCTCAGGAACTGTACTGGATCTGACAACGGCTTACCAGATAACAGAAGGATTTAAATTAGGATTAAATGCTGCAGATTACGCGTTGCCTAATGATAATGGCGGATACAGCGGAGTTGCCTTATACCCCCAGATAGCCTTGTCAAACGCAGTTATCTTAGGAGCACGCGGAGAGTATTTTAAGTTTAAAGATGTTGGAACTACAGAAGGCACATCTATTCTGAGTGTTACTCTTTCAGGGAATGTTAAGGCAGGACCATTAACTATAATTCCGGAAGTAAGACTGGATAATAATGATTCTTCGCCTTTCCTGAAGAAAGATCTTTCTTCAACCAGGTCAGCTTCACAATTCGTGTTAGCTGCTGTATATGCCTTTTAGTTGATAGTTTATTAGCTAAATAGAAAGAAGTGCCTGTGTAATGCAGGCGCTCTTTTTATTTTTCTTTATTACTGAACCATTTTATTTGCGCAGGTTGAACTGGCAAAAGCTTCGGGTTTGGCTTTAAATACAAATCCCATGCTTAATATATATCCCATAGCCTCATGAAGCGCCTGGTTTGATTTAAACATTGGGTTAGTATTAATATCTGCATGAACCTCAAGGTCAACATCATACAGGTCTAGAAGATCACAAAGGATATAGGCGATCTCAATTGATTTCTGAACTTCGGTGAGCATTCTTTCTTTAATGGTCATCTTTCTTGAACTCCGTTCCTGGTGAATAAACATAAATGCGCCTTTCTTCTCACGTAAGAAAACAATGACGGTTGCAAAATCGGTCATTGTTCCTTTTACCTGCGAATCTGTTCCGATGCAAACTTTGAGTTTATTTCCCAGCAAGGCTTCACGTTCGATGGCCTGCTCTACCTCATTGATTATGGGGCTGCTGATTATTTCACCGCTGAATTTTTTCCAGGTCATATGTACAGCTTTAATTGTTTATGAGCTTATCTTTTTAAAGATGAGGCTATTATAAAGATATACCTATTAATTTCATAAAGCCAGCGTATTAAATTATTTTTTTGTTAACAAAAATTAAGCGTCAGAAAATTATTAAAAAATATAGGAACCTTTTTGAAATCCTCTACGTATAAATGTGTATATGTAAAAATATACTGCTATGAGGAATTTTTTATATTGTTCAGTTATATCTTTGATGTTAATGGGAGCATGTAAAAAAGACGCTCCGTTAGATAAGCCGGTTAAAGTTACAGAGATCCTTAATGCCGGTTATGGTCCTGATGCCAGGAACATATTAGATCTTTACTTACCGGAAGAACGTACTAAAGAAACGAAGGTAATTTTATTCGTACATGGCGACAAAAATTTTTGCGGTGACAAGAGTAAGTTTACAGATCTGGCAAAATTTTTCAGGGATAAAGGGTATGTTACTGCAAGTATAAATTACCGTGTTAAAAATGGTAACGAGCAAAGTATTTTACCATTGCAGATGCTCGATTTAGGCAAAGCCATTTCTTTTTTATCTTCAAAAGCAAATGAGCTAAACTATTCTCCTGAAAACTTTGGAATACTGGGTACCAGTGGCGGGGCATATATCAGTTTATTATATACTTACAAGTTTAACCAGGATAATAAGGTGAAAGCTGTGGTTTCTATGGCCGGGCCTACCAACCTGATGAATTTGATCAGTGAATCATCTGAACTTGCAGGACTTGACCACTATATTGGTGAATCATTTCAGGCAAACCCTATGGCATATAAGAATGCCAGTCCTGTTTCTTATGTAAAGCCAACGACCCGGCCAACTTTACTGTTTCATGGAAAGCTTGACAGGGTGGTTCCTGAAGAACAGGCTGTAGAACTGAAGACCAAACTAGACGAGTTTAATGTATCCAACAAGCTCGTGATCTATGAAGATACCGGCCATGAGGTTTTAAGCTTAAACAACACAGCTGCCTTTTTAGGAGATGTGGACTCATGGTTTAAAGGAAAAATAAAATAGAGTAGGGTTATTATAAAAGGTCCCGCAAGGGACCTTTTATATTGAATAAGTTTATGCCAGCTTTTTAAACCTTATTCTGTGTGGGGTTATATCTCCGGTTCTCTTTTTACGGTTCTCTTCGTATTCAGAATAGTTTCCTTCGAAGAAATAAACCTGTGAATTGCCTTCAAAAGCAAGAATGTGCGTGCATATTCTATCCAGGAACCAGCGGTCGTGGGAGATAATTACCGCACATCCGCCAAAATTTTCCAATCCTTCTTCAAGAGCTCGAAGTGTATTAACATCAATATCATTGGTAGGCTCATCCAGCAGGAGTACGTTTGAACTCTTCTTGAGTGTGATAGCTAAGTGAACACGGTTACGCTCACCGCCCGATAGCACACCTACTTTTTTCTGCTGGTCGGCACCATTAAAGTTGAATTTAGACACGTAGGCCCGTGAGTTTACAGGCCGGTTTCCCAAAAGAATGGTTTCCTGCCCGTCTGTAATATTCTCCCAAACAGATTTTTCGGCGTTCAGGTCATCATGCATCTGGTCTACATATCCCAAAACTACCGTTTCGCCCACACGGAATGTTCCCGCATCAGGTTGGTCCTGTCCGGTGATGAGCCTGAATAACGTTGTTTTACCTGCACCATTAGGTCCGATGATACCTACAATTCCGGCCGGTGGTAATGAGAAATTTAAATTTTCAAATAACACTTTATCTCCGTAAGCCTTGGTTACACCTTGTGCTTCAATAACAATATTTCCCAGGCGCGGGCCGGGTGGGATAAATAGTTCAAGTTTGTCTTCACGTTCCTTAGTTTCTTCGGAAGCTAGTTTTTCATAGTTGCTTAAACGTGCTTTCGATTTGGCATGTCGTGCTTTAGGGGCCATACGCACCCACTCCAGCTCGCGTTCCAGCGTTTTTTGGCGCTTACTCTCAGTCTTTTCTTCCTGTGATAAACGTTTTGCTTTCTGCTCAAGCCATGAGGAATAATTTCCCTTCCATGGGATTCCCTCTCCGCGATCAAGCTCAAGTATCCAACCTGCAACATTGTCAAGGAAATAACGATCATGCGTTACGGCTATTACTGTCCCCTGGTATTGTTTAAGGAACTGTTCCAGCCAGTCTATACTCTCCGCATCCAGGTGATTGGTTGGCTCATCAAGAAGTAAAACATCAGGTTCCTGCAGAAGTAAACGGCAAAGTGCGACACGACGTCTCTCACCACCTGACAAAGTGGCTATTTTTGTTTCAGGGTCAGGACAACGCAATGCATCCATAGCCCGTTCAAGTTTGCTATCCAGTTCCCAGGCATTGGTTGCATCAATTTTATCCTGCAATTCGCCCTGGCGGCTTAAAAGTTTATCCATTTCATCCGGATTTTCGTAAACTTCCGGCAGACCAAACTTCTCATTTATATCTTCATACTCCTTTAATATCGCTGTAATAGAGGCAACACCTTCTTCAACTACTTCACGTACCGTTTTATTGGCATCAAGCTCAGGCTCCTGTGCTAAATAACCTACTGTATATCCGGGAGAGAATACAACTTCGCCCTGGTACGACTTGTCTATACCTGCAATAATTTTCAGTACCGATGATTTACCGGAACCGTTTAATCCAATGACTCCAATCTTAGCTCCATAGAAAAAAGACAGGTAAATGTTCTTTAATACTTGTTTCTGTGGCGGGTAAATCTTATTTACGCCAGCCATTGAAAATATGATCTTTTCTTCTGACATTAATTCGGTATAATTAAGGGACAAATATCGCGTTTTAAATGAGATGAGAATAATATTTGTTAAGTTGCGGGCATTGATCAGCTTTTAAACTAAAATGGCTTAATTGTTGATAACTTGTTATAACACACGTCTGTCTTTAAACAAAACAAATTAATAGATTAGGACGTTCAAAACGAAGAAAGGTACATTAATGGAAGCTAAATTTTCACCACGTGTTAAAGACGTGATCTCTTATAGCAGAGAAGAAGCTTTACGACTAGGGCATGACTATATAGGGACAGAGCACTTATTGCTCGGCCTCATCCGGGAAGGAGATGGCATGGCAATAAAAATATTAAAGGGTTTAGGAGTTGATACAGCTCGTCTTCGCCGTTCGGTTGAAGACGCCGTTAAGGGGACATCAAGTACTACAGTTAATCTGGGTAATATTCCTTTAACTAAACAGGCTGAAAAAGTATTAAAGATCACTTACCTGGAAGCTAAAATTTTTAAAAGTGACGTAATTGGCACCGAGCATTTATTGTTGTCGATCTTACGGGACGAGGAGAATATTGCGTCTCAGATATTGCTTCAATACAATATTAATTACGACATATTTAAGGCTGAGGTAGAACAAAGCAAGGAGACTTTCAGGGACGAAGCCGCCGGTTCTGCCGCCGGAGATGATGATTTCAGAGAGGAAGATAGTTTTAGCCAGCCTAAAAAAGTATCCGACATTAAATCAAAAACTCCGGTGCTCGATAATTTCGGTCGCGATTTGACCAGGGCCGCTGAAGATGGAAAGCTGGATCCTATTGTAGGTCGTGAAAAGGAGATCGAACGGGTATCCCAGATCTTATCACGCCGTAAAAAGAATAACCCAATACTAATTGGTGAGCCTGGAGTAGGTAAATCAGCAATTGCAGAAGGATTGGCATTACGAATTGTTCAGCGCAAAGTATCACGTGTGCTATTTAATAAGCGCGTGGTTACTCTTGATCTTGCATCATTGGTTGCCGGAACAAAATACCGCGGTCAGTTTGAGGAACGCATGAAAGCGGTGATGAACGAACTGGAGAAATCTCCGGATGTGATCTTATTTATTGATGAGATCCATACCATTGTAGGAGCAGGTGGCGCATCAGGTTCGCTTGATGCATCCAATATGTTTAAACCTGCACTGGCACGGGGCGAGATCCAATGCATCGGCGCAACCACCCTGGATGAGTATCGCCAGTACATTGAAAAAGACGGTGCATTAGACCGTCGGTTTCAAAAAGTAATGGTTGAGCCTGCAACTCCGGATGAGACCATTGAAATATTAAATCGTATTAAAGAAAAATACGAAGAACATCATGGTGTAACTTATACCGATGAGGCGATTAAGGCTTGCGTTGCATTAACCTCCAGGTATATTACAGATCGCTTCCTGCCGGATAAAGCTATTGATGCCCTGGATGAATCAGGTTCACGGGTGCATCTTACCAATATCCATGTTCCGCAGACCATTATTGATATCGAACAGAAGATCGAAGAAATAAAAGTGGAGAAGAACAAGGTGGTGCGCAGCCAGAAAT
Source organism: Sphingobacteriaceae bacterium (assembly GCA_036402155.1). GTDB lineage: Bacteria > Bacteroidota > Bacteroidia > Sphingobacteriales > Sphingobacteriaceae > DASWTL01. The sequence continues at coordinate 8,613 of DASWTL010000293.1, forward strand.
ATGAAGAAGCTGCTAAACTGCGTGATACAGAGAAAAATCTTCTGGAAGAACTTGACCGGGCTAAGGTAGAATGGGAAGCAGAAACCAAAACCAAGCGGTATACTGTAAGTGAAGATAATGTGGCCGAAGTAGTTTCCATGATGACCGGTATTCCGGTTCAACGTGTCGGACAAACAGACAGCCAGAAGTTATTGCATATGCCTGAAACCATTCAGGCCAAAATTATTGGTCAGGATGATGCTGTAAAGAAATTAACAAGGGCTATACAACGTACCCGGGCGGGACTTAAAGATCCTAAAAAACCAATCGGTTCTTTTATTTTCCTTGGCCCTACCGGTGTTGGTAAGACCGAGCTTGCAAAAGAACTTGCCCGCTTTATGTTTGACAGTGAAGATTCACTCATCCAGATTGATATGAGTGAATACATGGAAAAATTCGCTATATCCAGATTAGTAGGTGCTCCTCCGGGATATGTTGGTTATGAGGAAGGTGGTCAGTTAACTGAGAAAGTACGCCGGAAGCCGTATGCTGTAGTGTTGCTTGACGAGATTGAAAAAGCACACCCTGATGTATTTAATATTTTGCTGCAGGTTCTGGATGAAGGTCAGTTAACTGATAGTTTAGGCCGCAAAGTAGATTTCCGGAATACGATCATTATCATGACATCGAATATTGGTGCCAGACAGCTTAAAGATTTTGGTCAGGGGGTAGGTTTCTCTACTTCGGCAAAAGCTTTACAGGCCGAAACCCATTCACGGGGTGTCATAGAGAATGCTTTAAAGAGAGCTTTTGCTCCCGAGTTTCTGAACCGTATTGACGATGTGATCGTATTTAACTCTTTAGGAAAAGAGGAAATATTCAAGATCATTGACATCGAGCTTAAATTTTTATTCGACAGAATAAAAGGCCTGGGTTATGAAATTAAGTTAACCGATAATGCCAAGGAATTTATCGCTGATAAGGGTTATGATTCCAACTTTGGTGCACGTCCGCTTAAGCGAGCAATCCAGAAATATCTTGAAGATCCGATTGCAGAAGAGATCCTGAAAGGAGAGCTTGTGGAAGGGGATACCATGGAAGTGGATTATGATAAGGAATCCGGGGAGATAAAAATATCCGGAAAGCCTAAAGGCGGAAAGAAGAAGAAAGAAGAGAAAAAAGAAGAATAATCTTAAAAAGCCCCAGAATGTTGGGGCTTTTTTATGTCATCACTTGTTTGTATGTGATTAGAATTTCTATAACGCGCCCCTCACTTTATATCCACTACTACTGCTGGTTTTAAATTCAATAGTGATCAGGCGTAGGGGGTTAGCTGAAGCTAAAAGAAAAACCGTCCGGTAGGATTATTACGGGACGGTTTTTTTACTTTTTAAAGAATGAATTTTATTTTTCCATTTGGTCAATAACAGCATGCGAAACCCCAGTAAAAGAGAATCCGCCATCATGAAACAGATTTTGCATAGTAACCATTTTAGTAAGGTCTGAAAACAGGGTTATGCAATAATCAGCGCATTGATCAGCATCGGCATTTCCTAACGGGGACATTTTCTCAGCGTAATTAACAAATCCGTCGAACCCTTTAACTCCTGATCCGGCTGTGGTGCGGGTAGGCGATTGAGAAACCGTATTTATCCTGACCTTCTTTTTTACACCATATTGATATCCAAAGTTGCGGGCAATGCTTTCCAGAAGCGCTTTATTATCAGCCATGTCATTATAGTCAGGGAAAACCCGTTGTGCTGCAATATAAGATAACGCCACTACCGAACCCCATTCGCTTATGGCATCCTGTTTCATTGCTACCTGTAAAACCCGGTGTAAACTTAAAGCCGAAATATCAAGTCCTTTCAGCGTATACTCATAGTTGCTTTCGGTATAATGCACACCTTTACGAACGTTTATACTCATTCCTATTGAATGAAGAACAAAATCTATTTTACCTCCAAAATGTTCCTGGGCTTTAGTGAAAAGATTCTCCAGATCATCCATGCTGGTTACATCTGCAGGGATGATGGGTGCATTGCATTCTTCAGCAAGTTTGTTTATCTCACCCATGCGCAAAGCGATCGGGGCATTGGTAAGCACAAGCTCTGCACCTTCTTCAAAACAGCGCTGTGCAGTTTTCCAGGCAATGGATTGCTCATTCAATGCACCAAATATGATCCCTTTTTTTCCTTTCAATAAATTATATGCCATATTGTATTATTTTAGATTATTAGTCAAAGGTTGTAAAAAATTCTATAAGAGCTGCTGGAAAAAGGAAATTAGCCGGCTAATAATTCCCTGGCATTTTGCAGCGCAAATTCACCCGGGTTTTCTCCGCTAAGCATTTTCGCTACTTCAGCTACTCTTTCTTCATCTGTTAACAGGTTTATATTAGTTAAAGTGCGCTCCCCTTGTTCATCTTTATAAACTTTATAATGCGCATTTCCCTTGCTGGCAATCTGGGGCAGGTGCGTAATTGCGATTACCTGCATGCTTGTTGACAGACGCTCCATAATTGTTCCTACTTTCTGAGCTATCTGTCCTGATATCCCGGTATCAATTTCATCAAAAATTATGGTTGGCAAGGCCGTATGCCGCGCTATAAGTGATTTAATGCTCAGCATTAGTCTGGATAATTCACCACCTGACGCCACTTTATTCATTAATACAGGCGCTTGTCCTTTATTAGCACTGAATAAGAAGCGAATAAGATTCTTGCCTGAAGCGTTAAACTGGTCATCGCGCAGAATTGTGTTCTCAATTTTCAAAATTGCATTTGGCATTCCTACTTCTGTGAGGGTAGCCTGCACGTTTTGTTCTACTTGCGGGATGATATTATTTCGATTGATATGCAATTGTTCTGCCAACCCTAGTGCTTCCTTTTTTAACTGTAGTTCTTGTTCTTTCAGTTTTTCAATCTTATCATCAGCAAAAAGGATATTTGCAAGCTTTTCAGATAACTCATCCCGGATACCAAGAAGTTCTTTATTGGAAGTTACCCGGTGCTTTTTTTGCAGTGTATAAATAGTATTCAGCCTGTCGTTAATTTCCTCAGACCGTAATTCGTTGAAGTGTGTATCCTGTTCTATCCGTTCAATTTCGGTAGCGATATCTTTAATTTCAATGATGGTACTTTTCAATCGTTCGGACAGGGATTCTATTTCAGCTGCGAATTTACCCGAGTTCTGTAATTGCTGCAGCGCCTCTTTTAATATGTTGAGTGCTGATTGTTCCTGGCTGTCTATTAACTGACCAGCAGTGATCAAACTGCGTTTAATTTCTTCAGCGTGGGTCAATGCGTTAAGCTCGGCTTCAAGGTGTTCCTGCTCATCTTCATCAAGCCGGGCCTTTTCAAGTTCATCAAACTGAAATTGGAAAAAGTCAAGGTCTGATCTGGATTTATGGGCTTCGTCAATTAAGTCTTTAAGCGCAAGGCTTGTTTTCTTAAATTCACGGTACCTTTCTTTGTATGTGGCGAGTAAACTTTCATTTCCTGCCAGAATATCAATCACTAAAAGTTGAAATCCTTCATCATTAATTTCTAAAGTTGCATGCTGGGAATGAATGTCTATTAACGCTTCGCCAAGTTGCTTTAAGGTGTTTAAATTTACAGGCGTGTCGTTTATAAATGCACGCGATTTATTATCCGGTGTAATTTCACGCCGTAAAACGGTATGCTCATCGTAATCCAGATCATTTTCAGTAAAGAATTCTTTCAGATGAAAATCAGGGATGTAGAAATGCCCCTCTATTACACATTTTTTTTGCTGATTAAAGAAATATTTACTTTCTGCACGGTTGCCAAGAATTAATGACAGTGCCCCAAGGATAATTGATTTACCGGCACCGGTTTCGCCGGTTAAAATGTTCAGCTCATTAGAAAACGAGATGTCAAGATTATCAATAAGAGCATAATTTTGAATGACCAGGCGATTGAGCATGTTCTCCGGAAAGTATTTGTGCTAAAATAAATAAAATAGCTAAAGAAGCTGTCTATCTTGACTTTTTTAATACCTCGTATTTTGAGGAGTTGGCGGGATCAATTTCGGTTAGAATATTAAAAGCTTTTATTTTTTCCTGAGGGGCGGCAGATTCGAAGATATTTACTAATTCATCTGCCTTTGCGGTAAAAAACATTTGATTAAGCATGGAGCCTTGTTTTTGTTTGTCGATTTTTTGTAGCTGAGGCAGGATATTTGAAATTACTTTCATGCCTTTTTCCTTGTTGTCTGTCATTATATCCAGCCCCTGGCGATGATATTCATACATGGCTTCCCTGATGGGGGCGTACGCTTTATTACTTAAGTTTTCAAGTAACCAGAAGCGGTTCCGAAGTCCGTCAAAGGCTTTCCATCCTTTATACGGAGCATTTTGAGCGTTATTTAAAATCACCTGGGCTTTTGAGAAATAAGCCGTGCCTCCCAGTTTTGCAAAGGTATCAAAATCAAAGCCTGTTATTATGTAAGCGTAATAACCAAGAAGAGATGTCAGATTGCCGATATAATTCTCATCTGAAAAATCGAGCGGCTGACCTTCTGAGTATGAAAAATCAAAGTCCTTATCGGTAATATTTAAAATAGTACTGTTATAAGCGGAATTAAATACCGGCCTGCTTGATTGAATCTGAGCTTCCGCCTTAAAATTTGATGAGCCGTCCCATTCGGTTATAGTAATAATAAAATTACAATCTATGCGCTCCTGGGATTGAAGAACATCAGTGGTCCATTTCCGGTTATTCAGGAACTCGCGGATATTCAATTCCATAACATCTAATATCCGTTTGTTGGTACTTTGTATCTGGGGAGAGAGAATCTGCACACGAGCGTTCAGATCCTGGGAATATACCCCCGAGACAAGCATGCAAAGGATACCGATAATGATGAATCTCATTGAGATAAAGCTACAATTTTATTGGATATATCAATTGCTACATCGTGTTTAGACTTCAACGGGAAGCGCTCTTTACGAAGTTTATTGTCGATCATGGTGATTTTGTTCTGGTCGCCTTTGAATCCGGCTCCGGCATCATTTAAGGAATTCAAAACAATAAAGTCGAGGTTCTTTTTTTTAATCTTAGCTATTGCATTTTCTTCCTCATTATTGGTTTCCAGGGCAAAGCCTACTAAGATCTGATCTTCTTTCTTCAATTTTCCAAGCTCCTGAAGAATATCAGTTGTTTTTTCGAGGTTTAGAGATAGCGTAGAATCGTCTTTCTTTATCTTTTGATTCTCCACCTGCTCAGGCCGATAATCAGCAACTGCTGCACTCATCACAGTTATATCCGATGAAGGGAAATGATCCAGGCACTTATTAAGCATTTCTTTAGCTGAAATTACATCTATCCTTTGAATATGCTTTGATGACTGCAGCGCTGTTGGGCCGGATATAAGCGTTACGTGAGCACCCAATTTCGTTAATGCCTCAGCTATTGCATAACCCATTTTCCCGGATGAATGGTTACCGATAAAACGCACCGGATCAATAGCCTCATACGTTGGCCCTGCGGTAACTAAAGCTTTCTTACCTTTTAACGGGAGTTTTTTTTTTATTTCGTCTTCCAGGAACAAGATAATATCTTCCGGCTCCATCATTCTTCCATCTCCAACAAGCCCGCTTGCCAGTTCGCCATAAGCAGGATTCAAAATCAGATTCCCATACTCCTGCAGGCGATTAATGTTAGCCTGTGTTGCCTGATGTTTCCACATGTCCAGATCCATAGCCGGCGCTACCAATACCGGACATCGTGCTGAAAGGTAAACTGCAGAAAGAAGGTTATCACAAAGGCCGCCCGCAAGTTTGGCCACGGTATTCGCACTGACAGGGGCAATCAGGATATAATCTGCCCAGATCCCAAGTTCTACGTGGTTATTCCATGATCCGGATTTAGGTTCAAAGTAACTAACCAGAACAGGGTTTTTGGAAAGTGTAGATAACGTAAGGGGGGTAATAAAATTGGTGGCATCAGGGGTCATAATAACCTTGACGTTTGCACCAGCTTTAACCAGTAAGCGGATTAATGAAGCAGATTTATAACATGCTATACTGCCGCAAACGCCAAGTAATATATTTTTTCCCTGAAGCATTACGCTTTGGTGAATTAACCCTGATCTCTGGAGGGGTTGCGGTAGTAGATCTTATCGTTAAGAAATTCGTCAACAGCTATTAACGTAGGTTTTGGCATACGCTCATAATGTTTTGAGATCTCAATCTGCTCGCGGTTTTCAAAAACTTCTTCAAGATTGTCGTTTGAAGATGCAAACTCGGAAAGTTTTCCGTGAAGTTCTTCCTTCATATTATTGGCAATCTGATTTGCGCGTTTTGAAATAATTACAAGAGACTCATAAATATTATCTGTTTTTGTATCCAGCAAGCGTACATCACGTGTAATCGTGCTGTTTGGTATGGCAGGTTTGTTACTGTTCATTTTTAACTTCTTTATTAGTTTTTTCCTGTTTAACTTCTTTACTTTTTTGCTCAGCCTGTGCAGCTGCCAATATCTTTCTCACTTCTTCTATACCTTCTTCAGAACTCAGTTTAAGTTGCTCTGCATCTTTTAGGTATTTACTGGAGGGGTATTTTTCTTTAAATTCATTAGCTAATGCAATCGCTTCATTAAAACGCTGCTCCTGTCGTGATTCAAAGCTGTTTTTTGCATAAAGATACTGAGATTCTACCATTAAGAATTCCATTTCTTCGGCATACGGAGTATCAGGAAAATCGCGAAGCGAGTTTCTAAATGCTATAACCGCCGACTGGTAGTCGCCAATGGTTAAATATAATTTAGCATTCTCATAGGATTTTGTTTCCAGCTTGTGGCGCAGGTCCTGTATCAGTTTGCTTGCTTCTGCAACGCGGTTGCTTTTTGGGTAAAGGTTGATGAATAATTGAAGCGCTTCAATTGCTTTTAATGTATTTTCCTGATCTAGCGAAAAGGTAGGCGATTCAAGGTAAAAGCAATAGGCAGACATATACCTTGCTTCTTCTGCTTTAGCGCTGGAGGGATAGGTATCAGCAAATATTTTATAGTGATATCGGGCTGTAGTATAATCTCCAAGCTTATAATGAGTGTCTGCATAGTAAAAGTACAGATCCTCTGCTTCAGCCCGGCCTTTATATCGCTGAACAAGGTCCTCAAATAAGACCAAAGCTTTAGTATATTTTTTATTATTATATAACTTGATAGCTTCCTGATACTTTTTAGCAGTGTCAGTACTGACCCGTAATTTTTCAAAGTTACTCTTACAACCAGCAATAACTACAGCTAATAATATGTATATAGCTATAGATAGTAAGCGCTTGTTTTTAAACATCCTGCAAAGATAAGGTAATTCGGATTAAACGTCAATTATATTTATATTGATTCAATCCAACGAAAGTATGACTTCTGTTACACCGGATTAATGATTTAACAAATTTTAACAATAGGCGCCCATCAACAGCTCCAGTAATTCGATAAAATCTGGTTTAATAAGTGGGTGTGGTTAAATACGTGTAATGTCGCTGATATCAATACAATCCAGGTAGGGTGTAAGTCTTCTCAGGGTTTGAAAAGGTTTGATCCTGATGACACAGTTATATTTAAGATCATAAGTAACTTCAACAAAGAAATCTTCAAGAGTAAACAGCAGCATCATTTGCTCTGTAGTAGAACGGTTGGCTATGAGCGTGCCTTTTAAAATGGCATCCGCTCTTTCATCAATGTTAAGATTTATAAACTCAAAAACACTCATATGCTGTAAGTGAAAATTGCTTTTATGCTTTTCAGACTCCAGGGTATTTCCTTTTTATCTTTGGGAGCGTCCTTTTTATCGTGTTCTTTTGAATATTCTTTAAATTAGTGAGCTTTGCAGACTGCAAATCAATTATTTCATTCTGCAGGTTGGTGAGTCTCATTCTTAATTCCAGGATTTCGGAAAGGATCGGTAATTTCCCATCTTCATCGTTAAGGTAATATTCAACAGATAGTTCATCAATATTAGCTTTGAGTTTATTGCGCTTTATGATCAGTTCGTTAAGGAAGTCCACAAATTAAAAAACACTATTGGGCGATACCGGTTTTTAATATATTTATTTCAAGTAGAAATCTGATATTCAGGAAATTAATACGTATGTGATTGTGTAATCTACCCATATATCGGTTTTCGGAAGAGGGGGCATCTTGCACGAAGTTTCTGAATTTTAATAAAAAATGTTTTTTAAGGTGATATGTTGTCCCGAATTTGCACTTACTAATAAACATGAAAGCTATGTCTGAAATACATCGAACAGCACATTTGGCTGATGAAAGGGAGCGCCTCTGGATTGCACTTTATAAAGACGCTTTTCCATTGGTAGCAAAGTTTATAAGTAACAGGGGCGGTAGTTTTGAACAGGCCAGGGATATTTTCCAGGATGCAGCCGTAATCTGGTATGAGAAGCGTGCCGGCGGCACAGGTTTTCAGGTTGGATCTGATAAAGCATATCTATTTGGAATAGCAAAAAACCTTTGGTACAGGAAATCTTCAGAACAGTCAAAATTTCTACCCCTGGATAGTCTGGCTGACACTGCGCTGAATGAACAAGAGGATGAACAGCTTGCTACGACCAGGTTGATGAATTTATTGGAAATAAGCGGCAGAAAATGTCTTGAGCTGCTTAAGTCTTTCTACTATGATAAACTATCAATGACCGAGCTTGCAGAAGGATTTGGATTCAGGAGTACACGTTCGGCTACCGTACAAAAGTATAAATGTCTGGAAAGGGTTAGGGAAATAGTAAAACAAAAATCATGGTGTTATGAGGACTTCTTTGAATGAAATACAGCAGATTGAAAATCATTTGTTTAAGAAATTAACTAATGAAGAAGAAGTTCTGTTCCAGGCAAAACTTCTGTTGAATGATGACCTGCCCGAAAAACTGCGATCCCAGAAAAAGGCGTATGAAGTAATTCAGGCTTATGGTCGAAAACAGATTATGCAGGAACTGGAATCTGCACACCGGAAATTGTTCTCTTCTCCAGAGCACCAATTGTTCAGAAACAAGATACTGAACCTGTTTCGGCGATAAAACAGCCTTTAATTAATAGATTTTAAAATTCTGCATTATGCGGAGTGGGACAGGTATGTCTAATCCATAACTACAACATTATGATAACAGATAAAAGTGAATTTAGAAAATATGCTGTAAAGCATCAGAGAATTAACTCTCTGACATTAGAAAGCTTTATTGCCCGGGTAGACAGATCTGCCCTTCCAATGGCGATGACACCTCATATCATCGAAGAAAGGCAACTGAATGTTGCTCAGATGGATGTGTTTTCACGCCTGATGATGGATCGGATCATCTTTCTTGGCGATGCCATAGACGATCGCATTGCTAATATTATACAAGCTCAAATGCTCTTTCTGCAATCCACCGATGCTCAGCGCGATATCCAGATCTATATCAATTCACCCGGAGGAGTAGTTTACGCAGGTTTAGGAATTTATGATACCATGCAATACATTACTCCGGATGTAGCTACCATCTGCACGGGCACCGCACTATCTATGGCTGCAGTATTGCTTTGTGCAGGTACATCCGGTAAGAGGGCGGCGCTCGGACATTCGAGGATCATGATCCACCAGCCATTAGGTGGTGTGCAGGGCCAGGCTTCCGATATAGAGATCACTGCGCGTGAAGTGTTGAAACTAAAAAAAGAACTGTATCAGATTATAGGGAAACACAGCAATCAGGATTATGAAACTATTCATCAGGCTGCAGACCGGGATCATTGGATGATAGCGCAAGAAGCAAAAGAGTTTGGAATGATTGATGAAGTATTAGGACCTAAACAAGAAGCGTTGGCTAAATAAAGAAGGTAGTCTAATTATAAATTAAAAAAGCCGGCAGTGCCGGCTCCCCCTTTTTCTCAATATTGCAAATATATTATTGATTACTGATACTATAACTGATTACTAATCCATAATCATTTGCCGGATCGTAAGAGTATCCGGGACTTATTTTGTAATCCACACCAATGGAAGCTGCCCCTCTTGGATTTTTAAGTGCAGATGTGCCGCTTAAAGAAGATGGTGTGGTTGACAGTGGTATGTATGAACCGGAACCATTTAATTTAAACATTAATACGGAGCACGGCATTGGAGTAGAAGAGCTGCCGGTAAAATTTGGGGAATCAGCACTAATATTTACAAACCATGGTTTGTTTGATTTGTAAGTTAGGGTAACTGCATTTGGAACTTCGATACCGGCGTCAATCTGCGCTATTGTATTAAATTCAAAAGTATTGGTAGTTCCGCTGGTTATTGCAAGATCAAGTATTTCGGCAATTTTCACCTCGAAAGAGGCTGTTGGAGCCGATATGCCTAATTGTGCATTGGCTTTATCAGAGATTAATATGGACACTGATAAAAATATGCAGGTAATCAGGGTTTTATTCACGACGTTCTTTACTAAGTTATTATTTAAGGGGCAACTGGTCGCCTTGTCTTTATTCATCCAATAGATATACCAGAGCTTAAAAAGGCTATCAATATGACTGTATGGAAAGATTTAAATACATGGGATAACAGAAGTGTGGAATTTGAACGCTTTTTGGGGAATTTATTCATCAACGGTTCGTTAAAAATTTACCAATACACTAATTTTGGTTTGTTGAATGGATCAGATGTGCCATTGTAAATATAAAACAGATTATGAGTTTGAATGCTTCAGAACAAATGAGGAGCCTTGTAACACAATATATTAAATATTTAGCAGGCAGGGATATTGAAAATTTAATGAGTTTATTTGCAGAACAAGTAGATTGGTTTATTCCGGGGAATCAGGATCTGGCCCCCTGGCTAGGCAGAAGGAGCAGCAAAGAAGAAATCAGGATGTTCTTTAAAATGCTGTGGGAAAATACCGAACCTGTTTCTGCAAAAGTTGAGCACATTCTCATTGAGGGTAATTTCGGCATCATCACAGGTGAATTCTCAACAAGAATGTTAAAAACCGGAAAAATTTTTGACTCTATTTTCTCCATTCACCTGACCGTAGAAAGCAATTTAATTGTCAGATATCGATTGCAGGAAGATAGTTATGCAGTATCAGAAGCGCTAACAGAATAAAACAGCTCAATTCAATTCTTCTTTCTCATATCCCCCATTACAGTCCATACATGAATTGGCGAATGCATTATATTCATCATAAGCAGCCCCTGGTTTACCAAAAAGTGTGATGATCCGGTCAATGCGAATGGCTTTTCCGGTTTCTAGAAAGATAAATATGCCCTGGCCGGATATTTCCGCCATTTTTACCACCATTCCTTCTTCCGAATCTATTTTTGAATCCTGATTAAAGAAAAATATCTTTCCCTTAGCCTGTTTGGTAATCGCTTCATCAATCACCTCACGGTATACCCAGTCAACCGGTAAATAGGACGTTTCCATTGTGTACTAATTAGATATCAAATATACGAATTTATAGAATAAGGCGTGCCGCAGCACCTGCCCTACCATTTAAACCCGATTGAAGCGGCAGCCCTGAAGGAGGCACGACTGAAGGCTATAACGGAAAGCGGGAGTATCGGATCCGATGGATCACTGAACCTGATTTTCAAACCCTGAAGACAATACCCTTAAGCCTGCTTTAAACCACGAAATCCAGCCTTCAAACTTTTCTCACGCAAGCCCTTGAAAATCAAAATTATCTTTCTACCTTTGCAGTCCTTAAAATAAGGATAAAACAGAATAAACACTAAAAGGAAAAAATGCCTACTATCCAACAATTAGTTAGAAAAGGTAGAGTAGCTCTGGAGGATAAGAGTAAATCCCCAGCGTTGGACAGCTGTCCACAGCGAAGAGGAGTGTGCACCCGTGTGTATACCACTACCCCTAAAAAACCAAACTCAGCAATGCGTAAAGTTGCCCGTGTGCGCTTAACCAACGGTAAAGAGGTAAATGCCTATATCCCTGGTGAAGGTCACAACTTACAGGAGCACTCTATTGTGTTGATCCGCGGTGGTCGTGTTAAAGACTTACCAGGAGTACGTTACCACATTATCCGTGGTGCGCTTGATACTTCGGGTGTAGCTGGCCGTAACCAACGTCGTTCTAAATATGGTACTAAACGCCCTAAACCAGGACAAGCGGCAGCAGCTCCTGCAAAAGGTAAAAAGAAATAAGGAGGAATAAGAAATGAGAAAGTCAAAACCAAAAAAGAGAATTATTCTTCCTGATCCTAAGTTCAATGACGTAATGGTTACACGTTTTGTGAACAATATGATGTATGATGGTAAGAAATCTATCGCATACTCAATATTTTATGATGCTGTTGAACTAGTTGAAAAAAGAACCAGTGAAAATGGTTTAGAGCAATGGAAGAAAGCATTAAATAATGTAATGCCGGCTGTTGAAGTTAAATCACGCCGTGTTGGTGGTGCTAACTTCCAGGTTCCTACCGAGGTTCGTCCTGAGCGTAAAATTGCTTTGGGAATGAAATGGTTGATCAGCTATTCACGTCGTCGTGGTGAGAAAACCATGATGGAAAAGCTTGCCGGAGAGATCATTTCTGCAGCAAAAGGTGAAGGCGCCGCAGTGAAGAAGAAAGAAGATACACATAAGATGGCAGAAGCTAATAAAGCATTCTCTCATTTTAGATTCTAATAAAAGGATTACACAGATTAGAATGATTACACCGATTGTTTACAGATGATCGGTGTTCATTTAAAAATCAGAGAAATCATAAAATATAATGTCAAGAGATTTAAAATACACAAGAAATATAGGTATTGCAGCTCACATTGATGCAGGTAAGACTACAACAACAGAGCGTATCCTTTATTATGCAGGTATAAACCACAAGATTGGTGAAGTGCATGAAGGTGCGGCAACCATGGACTGGATGGCGCAGGAACAGGAGCGTGGTATTACCATTACATCTGCAGCAACTACTGTAGACTGGAAATACAGAAACCAAACATATCATATCAATATTATTGATACCCCGGGTCACGTGGATTTTACCGTAGAGGTAAACCGTTCATTACGTGTACTGGATGGATTAGTTTTTCTTTTCTCAGCAGTTGATGGTGTTGAGCCTCAATCTGAAACCAACTGGCGCCTTGCTAACAACTATAACGTAGCCCGTATAGGTTTCGTTAATAAAATGGACCGTTCAGGTGCCGATTTCTTAAAAGTTGTTAAGCAGGTGAAGGATATGTTAGGTTCTAATGCAGTTCCTCTGCAATTACCTATCGGTGCTGAAGAACACTTTAAAGGTGTAATTGATCTGATCAACTTCCGTGGAATTGTTTGGAATGAGCATGATAAAGGGATGACTTTTACAGAAGTTCCAATTCCTGATGATATGCTTGAAGAAGCTACAGAGTGGAGAGAGAAATTATTGGAATCAGTAGCTGAGTATGATGAAGGCTTAATGGAGAAATTCTTTGACGCTCCTGAAACCATTACTGAACGTGAGGTGCTTGATGCTTTACGTCAGGCCGTACTTGACGCCAAAATAGTTCCCATGGTTTGTGGTTCATCTTTCAAAAACAAAGGTGTACAAACAATGCTGGATTATGTGATGGAATTATTGCCGTCACCAATGGATGTTGAAGGAATTGTTGGACATCACCCTGATACAAATGAAGAAATTATCCGCAAGCCATCTGAGAAGGAGCCTTTTGCAGCTTTAGCATTTAAAATTGCAACAGACCCATTTGTAGGCCGCTTATGCTTCATCCGCGTATACTCAGGAAACCTTGAAGCTGGGTCTTATGTGTACAACATGAGATCTGCTAATAAAGAACGTATTTCGCGTATCTTCCAAATGCATGCAAACAAACAGAACCCAATCCCTAATGTGGGTGCAGGAGATATAGCTGCTGTAGTTGGATTTAAAGATATTAAAACAGGCGACACCTTATGTGACGAAAAACATCAGATCGTTCTGGAATCAATGAATTTCCCTGAACCGGTTATCGGGTTAGCTATTGAGCCTAAAACTCAGGCTGATGTAGATAAACTGGGAATGGCTTTGGGTAAATTAGCTGAGGAAGATCCTACATTCCACGTTAAAACTGATGAAGAAACTGGTCAGACAGTAATTTCAGGTATGGGAGAACTTCACCTTGACATCTTAATGGATCGTTTAAAACGCGAATTTAAAGTTGAGGTAAACCAGGGTGCTCCTCAGGTTGCATATAAAGAGGCTATCACCGGAACTACACAACATCGTGAAACATATAAGAAACAAACAGGTGGTCGTGGTAAGTTTGCTGATATCCAGGTAATTATTTCACCTAATGATGAAGGTAAAACAGGCCTGCAGTTTGTGAATGAAATTTCCGGAGGAGCTATCCCACGTGAATTTATTCCATCTGTTGAGAAAGGTTTTGCTGCAGCCATGGTTAATGGTGTTCTTGCAGGTTATCCTTTACAGGATATGAAGGTAAGGTTAATAGATGGTTCATTCCACGCTGTCGATTCAGATGCACTGTCGTTTGAGATCTGTGCACGTTCAGCTTTCCGTGAAGCATTGCCTAAATGTAAGCCGGTATTAATGGAGCCAATTATGAAAGTAGAAATACTTACACCTGAAGAAAATATGGGTGATGTGATTGGTGATATGAACCGTCGTCGTGGTCAGTTATTAGGTATGGATTCACGTGCTGGTTCTCAGGTAATTAAAGCGACCGTGCCTCTTTCTGAAATGTTTGGTTATGTAACCCAGTTACGTACCATTACTTCAGGTCGTGCTACTTCAACAATGGAATTTGACCATTATGCAGAGGCGCCAAGAAACGTTCAGGATGAAGTAATTGCAAAAGTTAAAGGTAAATCTGCTAACGCATAAAGAGTTGTAAGTTTTAAGTTGTAGGTTATAAGTACGTGCATTCAAACTTACAACCTATAACTTACAACGGATAACTTATAACATACAACTTACACTCGCAATAATTAATAGCTCTTATTGCTGGTTTAAAACAAAAATAAAATGAGCCAAAGAATCAGAATTAAATTGAAATCTTACGATTATAATCTGGTAGACAAATCTGCTGAGAAGATCGTAAAAACCGTTAAACCTACAGGTGCGGTAGTAAGTGGTCCAATTCCGCTTCCAACAGAAAAAAGAATCTTCACAGTGCTTCGTTCACCTCACGTGAACAAAAAAGCACGGGAGCAGTTTGAGTTATGTGCGTACAAACGTTTACTTGACATATACAGCTCGAACTCGAAAACTGTAGATGCTTTAATGAAATTAGAGCTTCCGAGCGGTGTAGAAGTAGAGATCAAAGTTTAATTGTTGTAAAATGAATTTAAAAACCGTCAGGAAATTTCCCGACGGTTTTTTTTTGACTCTGAATTAGCTCAGAAAAACAGTATTGATAACTTATAACTTTCATTTATATTTAAAGCATGATTATCGGTATTATTGGGCTGGGGGATATGGGGAAGCTTTATGCAAAGAATTTTGCAAAGGCCGGCTATGAGGTTATCGGGTGCGACTTACCTGAAAAGACAGAAGAGTTATCCAGAGAGTTATCCGCTCATGGTGTTCTGGTTATTAATGATAGTATTGCAGTATCCCGTACAGCGGATTTTATTATTTATTCTGTAGAGGCAGAAAAGATTGCAGCGGTAGTTGCACATTCTGCACATGCTACAAAATATGGGGCTATAGTAGCCGGACAAACATCGGTAAAACACCCTGAAATAGCGGCATTTGAAAAGTATCTACCTTCTGATGTCAATATTGTTACCTGTCATTCACTTCATGGTCCGGGTTTCCCAACGGAAGGCCAGCAACTAATAGTGATCAAACACAGGGCAACTGATAAGGCATACCAAACTGCAATGGATGTGTTCGGGGCGTTAGGTTCACACATAACAGAGATCTCCGACTATCATGTTCACGACAAGATCGTAGCAGATACACAGGCTGTAACGCACATGGGTTTTGAAAGCATGGGTACTGCCTGGAAGAACGCAGGTTTTTATCCCTGGGACAGTGACTCATATAATCATGGAGGCATAGATAATGTGAAGATTTTAACCACCCTCCGGAT
>DASWTL010000294.1:0-7482 GCA_036402155.1 Sphingobacteriaceae bacterium
AGCAGGGTCAGTTAAGTCATCCGCAGGAACATATACTGCCTGTACAGATGTAATTGAACCTCTTTTGGTTGATGTAATCCGCTCCTGCATCAAACCCATTTCAGTTGCCAGGGTTGGCTGGTAACCTACCGCTGACGGCATCCGTCCAAGTAGGGCTGATACTTCAGAACCGGCCTGCGTGAAACGGAAAATATTATCAATAAAGAACAGGATATCACGACCCTGACCTTGTCCATCACCATCACGGAAATATTCAGCAAGGGTTAGTCCGGATAGCGCAACACGTGCACGTGCACCCGGAGGTTCGTTCATTTGTCCGAAAACGAAGGTTGCTTTAGACTCTTTTAATTGTTCCTGATCAATTTTGTCCAGGTTCCACTCGCCCTTCTCCATGCCATGCATGAATTCGTCGCCATATTTTATAATGCCTGATTCAAGCATCTCACGTAAAAGGTCATTTCCTTCACGGGTACGCTCACCTACACCTGCAAATACAGATAAACCGGAGTATGCTTTCGCAATGTTGTTGATCAGCTCCTGGATAAGTACAGTTTTACCTACACCGGCACCACCAAACAATCCGATTTTACCACCTTTTGCATAAGGTTCTAACAGGTCAATTACCTTGATACCTGTAAAAAGCACTTCGGTCTCTGTAGAAAGATCTTCAAAACGCGGTGGTTCGTTGTGAATTGCACGACCATTTGATTTATCAAGATTTGGAATACCGTCGATGGCATCACCAACTACATTAAATACACGTCCTTTAACGCTTTCGCCGATTGGCATTTTAATTGGCGCACCTGTATCAGTTACCGGCATACCACGCATTAAACCATCAGTGGAGTCCATAGCGATTGCTCGCACGCGATCTTCGCCCAGATGCTGCTGAACTTCAAAAATAATTTTTTGTCCATTTTCTTTTTGGACCTCTAATGCATCGTAAATTCTAGGGAGAGTAGCATCATCAGCAAAGCTGACATCCACTACCGGTCCGATGATTTGCGCTATTTTTCCAACGTTTGGCATGTTATTATGAAAGTATTTATTAAATAATCCGTTTGTTTCGCCTGTTTAAAGCGGTCTTTTTTGGTCTGCAAAAATACGCTTTATCTGCAAAAAACAAACACTTAATAAAGAAATTCTGTTATGTTATAAAATATTAAAGTTCAGCTAGTAAAAAGCAAATAATTTAACCTTTAAAAACCATTAACATGAAACAGTTAACAAATCTAAAATGCATTAATTTTTCTCAGCGAATGATAGTTGCGGTTATGCTTGCCATCGGAAGCTTCTTAACTTCTGTACAGGTGTTTGCCCAAACAGCTCCAGAGAAAGTAGACGTTGATATTAACACGAACGATGGAGCCGCCGGCTGGTATGCTCAGCCATGGGTATGGGTTGTGGGTGTAGCCGTATTTATTGTAATTATTGTAGCCATTACAAGGGGCGGAAGCAGACGCGACGCTTAATATTGATTGAATAAGATTGCCTCAGTATCAACCTGAGGCAATCCTTTAATACATCTATTATGAAAATATTAGTTAACAAATATTTAGTAGTTCCTATTGCCTTCTTATTAATCAGCCTGAATTCGTTTGCGCAAAATGTAGTGGACAGCGATTTAAGTAACAATGCCGGAACAAACAAAAATTTTAGCGGAGAATGGTGGTTGTTTGGGGTGCTGGGTTTAGTAGTGCTGGTGTTTTTAGTTGCTTATGGCAGACAAAGGAGAAAAAGAATATAATTATCTCAATCACTGCTGATACCATGCTAACCTGGCACGCAGCAATGCCTGAAAGTATAAAAAACTATATTATTTAAATGAAAATCCGCTTCTTTGAAGGATGAAAACTATTCTTGTTACCGGAAGTAATGGATTACTGGGACAGAAGATTACTGACCTGTTTCTTAAAACTAAAGATTTCAGATTGATCGCTACCTCCAAAGGGAGAAACCGGCATCCGGTTACTTCAGGCTATATATATGAAGAGCTTGATATTTGTGATCCGGATGGGGTAAATTCAATTCTTGAAAAATATAATCCCGATAGTGTTATTCATACTGCTGCAATGACCAATGTGGATGCCTGCGAGAACGAAAAAGAATTATGCAGGAAATTGAATGTGGATGCAGTACAATATATAGTAGATGCATGCACACGTTTAAATATTCATCTGGTTCATTTATCCACTGATTTTATTTTTGATGGTGAAAAGGGCCCTTATTCAGAAGAGGATGAGCCTAATCCGGTGAGTTACTACGGTCAGTCGAAGTTGGATGCCGAAACCATCATTAGAAATGCACCTGTTCGGGCAGCAATTCTTCGAACCATAATTGTTTACGGTATAATAAATGATATGAGCCGTACCAATATAGTTCTGTGGGCAAAAGGCGCTCTTGAAAAAGGCGCCCCGATTAATGTGGTTAATGATCAGTGGCGTATGCCAACTCTTGCCGAAGATTTGGCTGAATGCTGTATTCTGGCAGCAAATAAACAAGCTGAAGGGGTGTTTAATGCATCAGGTAAGGATATGTTGAGCATTATAGAAATTGTGGAGGCCGTTGCCGATTTCTGGAATCTCGACAAGACGCTTATTAATCCGATTTCTTCTGATTCGCTTAATCAGGCTGCAAAGAGGCCTAAAAAGACGGGTTTTATCCTGGATAAAACTATTGAACAGCTGGGCTATAAACCGCACTCTTTTAAAGAGGGTCTTGCTATTTTGAACTCTCAACTTAATGTTTAATTTAATTTTCTATCTTTAAAGACAATCTGTATTGCGATGTTAGAAAAACATGCTTTGCTATTTACAAGAGATTGAATTGAAATTAAATTAAATTATGGAGAGTCCAGCATCCCTTATTTTTATTGTCGTCGGTTCGATAATAGCGTTATTCTTATTCCTGTATATTTTGCCCATAAATCTTTGGTTTACGGCGCAGCTATCGGGGGTAAAGATCAATCTTTTAAATCTGGTATTAATGCGGTTGAGGAAGGTATCACCATCCTTAATAGTAAATGCTATGATCATTTCTACAAAGGCAGGCTTAAATATCACTTCCAATGAAATAGAAACGCATTATCTGGCCGGTGGAAATGTGAACAATGTGATAAAAGCGCTTATTTCTGCAGATAAGGCAAATATTCCGCTTGACTTTAAGCTGGCAACAGCCATTGATCTTGCAGGACGTGATGTGTTTGATGCGGTACAACTGTCAGTTAATCCACGGGTAATTAATACGCCGCCAGTTGCTGCAGTAGCAAAAGATGGGATTCAGTTGGTAGCCAAGGCACGGGTTACGGTTCGTGCAAATATTAATCAATTAGTAGGTGGTGCTGGTGAAGAAACTATTTTAGCACGAGTGGGCGAAGGTATTGTAACTACAATTGGTTCAGCTGTAAATCATAAAGAGGTTCTGGAAAATCCTGATCGGATTTCAAAAACCGTGCTTGATAAAGGTCTGGATAGCGGAACTGCATTCGAGATACTTTCAATTGATATAGCTGATATCGATATCGGTGAAAATATTGGTGCAAAGTTGCAAACAGATCAGGCTGAAGCAGATTTAAAGGTGGCACAGGCAAGAGCAGAAGAGCGCCGTGCAATGGCAGTTGCATCTGAGCAGGAAATGCGCGCAAAAGCTCAGGAAGCCCGAGCCAAAGTTATTGAAGCTGAAGCGGAGATCCCTATGGCAATGGCCGAAGCATTCAGAAGTGGAAACCTGGGAATTATGGATTATTATAAAATGCAAAATCTAAAAGCAGATACGGATATGCGCGAGGCTATTTCAAAACCTGCACCAAATAAAGACAAGAAATAAGCTTGTGAATGCCTGAAAGGGATTTTTTATCATATTTCACAAAAATTTATTTGAATTAAAAAGAAAGCATATCTTTGCATTCCAATTCAGAGAGCACTTGTAGCTTAATTGGATAGAGCACCTGACTACGGATCAGGAGGTTAGGGGTTCGACTCCCTTCAAGTGCACATTATTAAGGAAAGCCTTTTCGTCCAGTTATCGGAGAGGCTTTTAAATTTAAGAATATCACGATGCTAAACATTGTTCTGTTTGGACCTCCCGGGGCCGGTAAGGGAACACAATCACAAAAACTGATTGATAAGTACCAACTCATTCATCTATCAACCGGAGATTTGCTGAGAAGTGAAATTTCACAGGGTACACAACTTGGTCTGGAAGCGAAAAAGCTGATGGATGAAGGTTTACTGGTGCCGGATGAAGTAGTTATCGGAATGATCAGTAATAAACTGGATTCTAATAAAGATGCGAAAGGCTTTATTTTTGATGGCTTTCCAAGAACAGTAGCGCAGGCTGAGGCTCTTGATAATCTTTTAGTATCCAAAGGCGATCAGATATCTTGTATGATTGCACTTGAGGTAAATGATGAAGAACTGGAGAAAAGATTATTGCTTCGGGGTAAGGATTCAGGTCGGGCAGATGATGCAAATCCTGAGGTGATACGTAAAAGGATAGTTGAGTACAATTCAAAAACTGCACCTGTGGCAAATTATTATAAGCAGCAGGATAAGTTTTGCAGCATCAATGGAATTGGATCAATTGATGATATTTTTAATCTGATCACCCGAGAGGTAGAGAATATAAAAGTATAAGGCAGTTACGCCGGAAAATTACATAGCGAGCAATACCGGCTCGCTTTTTTTATTTAAATAATTGAACCGAAGGTGAGGGTTGATTAAAAATTTAAGATTTCATTATGTCGCAGGGTTCTAATTTTGTTGATTATGTTAAAATCTGCTGTCGCTCAGGACATGGCGGTGCTGGTTCTGCTCACCTGCACAGGGATAAACTCACAGCAAAAGGTGGTCCTGATGGTGGAGATGGGGGAAGGGGCGGCCATATAATCCTTAAAGGAAATAGTCAGCTATGGACGCTGCTGCATCTGAAATACCGTAAGCATGTTATAGCAGAGAGTGGGCAGCCGGGTGCAAGTGGTTTGAAAAGTGGGAAAACAGGGAAAGATGAGATCTTAGAAGTTCCGTTAGGCACTATTGCTAAAGATTCTGAAACTGGTGAGATACTGTTTGAGATTACCAAAGACGGGGAAACCAGGATTCTTACGGAAGGCGGCCGGGGTGGACTAGGTAACTGGCATTTCAAAACTCCAACCATGCAAACTCCCCGTTTTGCACAGCCGGGCGAGCCGGGAAAAGAGGAGTGGATGGTTCTTGAGCTAAAAGTATTGGCTGATGTCGGGTTAGTAGGATTTCCTAATGCAGGAAAATCTACGTTGTTATCAGTTGTTTCTGCCGCAAAACCAGAGATTGCTGATTATGCCTTTACCACTATAGTTCCTAATCTTGGAATTGTAGCGTACCGCCATAACAAGTCGTTTGTTATGGCTGATATTCCGGGAATTATTGAAGGAGCATCAAAGGGTAAGGGGTTAGGCTTCCGGTTTTTACGGCATATAGAACGTAATTCTGTTCTGTTATTCATGATACCTGCTGATACAAGCAGATCCATTACAGAAGAATATAATATTCTGCTTCACGAACTGCAGGAATACAACCCAGAGCTTATGCATAAGCCTCGGGTGCTGGCCATTACCAAGTCGGATATGCTTGATGAGGAACTTATCCATGAAATGAAACAGGAGCTACCTCCGGTAACAACGGTTTTCATCTCATCAGTAGCACAAAAAGGTCTTACTGAATTAAAGGACCTGTTATGGAAAGCAATTAACAGTTAGGGAAAGTATAATAGTGAGCAATTCAGGTGATGCAGAATTACTGTGAAGGCTTTCTGATGATTATTGAACGCTTACGTTCGCGTATCTCAAACACTATTGTTTCTTCCTGCTTATTTGTAAGATCAGCGTTAAAGTTTTCCTGCAGCACCCTGAACTGCTCATTGAAAACATTCGCATTGATTTGTACAAGGTAAGTGTCTTCCGGAACATTTAAAAAGAATGATCCTTCATCATTTGTTAAGGTGGAATAGGATTCTCCTTTCGAGCTTATGGCAGTAATCCGGATATTAGAAGGATTAAATTGCATCTTACTTAATGCATCTTTTACCAGGTTTAACCGCCCGGATAAAAATTTACTTTTCTGAAAAGGGATATATAGTGTTTCGCTTTTAGTTACAGGGATAACGGGCCTGAAACCATTCTTTGCTATCCATCCTCTGATGCTGGTTACCTGGCCGAGATCAATTGGATAATCCCCAGGTTTGATATTTTTATAAACAGCATCGCCGTCCTTACCGGTAGTAAAGTATTGTCCTCCAATCCTGATGTTTGCTTCCGGAATAGCATCATCATTCAAGTCATAAACCCCATTATTGTTATTATCCTTAAACAGAACCACTTTCAAAGTGTAGTATTTCCGCAGACCGATCAGGGGCATAGAAAGATTTTTCCTGATACTCATATTTAATGAATTCATTGTTGCAGTCTTTCCAAAGTCATTATTTCCGTAAAATCGCATGGATAATCCGTTCTTATTAAGGTCCAGATTTACGTCCAGGCGGGCGACATAATTTTTTATTTGAGTGGTGACATCGTTCGCATAGTTAAACTCTAACCGGGTGGTCAATCTTGATTTAAAGAAGCTTTTTTCTATATAAGGCGCTATCTGATAACGGTTATTTTGAAATCCTGATTGAGAAAAAGTAAGAAGTTCAGAATAGTATAAAGGTCCTTTATCATATCTGAAACTTAACCCGATACGGTTGGCCTGTAATGATCCGAACACATTCATTGCATAAGCCGGCTTTATAGATGCGACGGATGGCGAGAAGCTTTGTGCTAAGTTTCCTGAGAGGGATAAGGTTAAAGTTTTAGTGATTGCGAGTCCTGTATTGAGATTTAGTTTATAAGATCTGAACGGAATGCTTGTAACACTATCCTGCAATTGATCTACAATAGATGTTGTTACCGTAATATTATTTCGATCTTTAGCATATCCACCCCGTAAGCCGTACTCGCTGGTTTTACCTCCAAACAAATATATTAATTGATTTGAATCGACGGTATTTACAGACCGGTCGTTATAATCTGCCATAGCTCCTGCAAAATATTTCTTTATCAGGAAACGCACTTCATTTGATGATCTTTTCACTCCCCGCTCCAGTCCCGGAAAGTTACGCGAGGTGATACTGTTAGTAGTACGTGCTATAAAAACCGGAGATGTATAGTTATAACGCAGGCCGGCAGTTTGACCCGTACTTTTATTTTTTAAAATAGCCTGATCTATACTTTCAAGTCCATAGCCGCCAATAAGTACAAGATCGCCAGATTCGCCAAAATTTTTATTGTATTCAGCAATATTAGACAGACTGTTCGTACGGGTTGCTATATCAAGATTGGCCATAGTTCTGTTAATCAGGTTGCTGGTTTTACCTAAAGGATATTCCTGCTCAAGGCTGAACTGATTTGCATTTCCCAGTCTGCTTTTTACTCCGAGGGCGGTGAATTTGAAATTTTTACTGGATTTA
>DASWTL010000295.1:0-2653 GCA_036402155.1 Sphingobacteriaceae bacterium
TATTGATGAAGTAATTGAGCCCGATCAAACCAGGATCAAACTTATCAGGGCATTTAAAATGCTGGAAAATAAAGTAGTTAATAACCCAAGAAAGAAACACGGGAATATACCGCTATAGGGTTGGAAATTGAAGAGGTTGAAATGTTGGAGTGGTTAGAAAAGGTTGGAAACGGTGGAGTGGTTAAAAAAGAAATTATTGGGCTATTAAAAAGGTGTTATTTTCCCAATTATATAGACAGCAGAATCAGCCTTTACAACGTTACAACCCTTATAACTTTTTAAACCCCTTACTTTTAAAACCCTTTCAACCTCACACAACCAACTAGCTCATTTTCAGTTTTTTCTGTATATCAGCCACATAACCTTTAAACTTCTTATCGGTATCAATAAGATCGTCTACAGTTTGGCAGGCATAAATTACAGTGGAGTGATCTCTTCCGCCAAAGAATGCGCCAATAGATTTAAGGGATGTTTTGGTATGGATCTTAGCAAGATACATGGAGATCTGGCGAGCCTGAACGATCTCACGCTTACGTGTTTTGGATTTCACCATCTCTACAGGCACTTCAAAATATTCACATACCAATTTCTGGATATACTCCATAGAAATTTCCTTCGAAGAGTTCTTAATGAAGTTCTTGAGCATTGACTTCGCCAGAGCGAGATCAATGTCCTTTTTATTTAATGTAGATTGTGCCAGTAACGAAACCATGGCACCTTCCAGCTCTCGTACATTATTATCGATGTTATGAGCCACATATTCAACAACCTCTTCAGGAAGTTCAATACCGTCCATGTACATTTTCTTTTGCAGGATAGCCATTCGTGTTTCCAGATCCGGAACCTGAAGATCGGCTGACAGCCCCCACTTAAAACGGCTTAACAAACGCTCTTCCAAACCGGAAAGATCTTTCGGAGCTTTATCCGATGTAATGATCAGTTGCTTGCCTGACTGATGTAAATGATTAAAAATATGGAAGAATATATCCTGTGTTTTTTCTTTTCCGGCAAAATTGTGAATGTCATCCATGATGATAACATCCATAGCCTGATAAAAATTCACAAAATCATTAATGGTATTATTTTTTAATGAATCAACAAACTGCTGGCAGAATTTTTCACAGGAAACATAAATAACCAGCTTGTCTGGAATGCTGCGTTTAATTTCATTACCAATTGCCTGGGCAAGATGCGTTTTTCCTAATCCTACACCGCCATAAATCATCAGCGGATTGAATGATGTACCACCGGGTTTTCCTGCAACCGCATAACCGGCAGAGCGTGCCAAACGATTACAATCTCCTTCAATGAAATTTTCAAAGCTGTAATTACCGTTAAGCTGAGGATCAACCTGCAGTTTTTTAAGACCCGGAATTACAAAAGGATTCTTAATGTCTTTATTTAATGAAACAGGCATTGGCATGGACTGATTCTTTCCTTCAGCACCGTTACCGTTAGAAGGCATATTAGTAGTATATGGTTTACTGTTTGATGATTTCTCAACAACAATATTATACTCAAGCCTTCCCTCTTCGCCCAGTTGCTTTTTAACAGTTTTCCTTAATAACCCTACATAATGTTCTTCAAGCCACTCGTAAAAGAATAAACTTGGTACCTGTATGGTAAGAACATTGCCTTCCAGACGCAGGGCTTTAATCGGCTCGAACCATGTCTTAAAGCTCTGAGCTGGGATATTGTCCTTTATTATCTGCAGACAGTTATTCCACACACTTGTACTAGTTTTTTCCATATACTTAATTATAATGACCTGATTTACAACTCGTGCTGAATGAAAAGTTCAGCCTCATTTGGAACATCGAATATTCTAAAAAATTTCTATTTAAAAAACTAAATTTTAAAATTCCCGATAACTTCTTGTGTGGCAGAATAATAAATTGCTTCAACTGAATGATTACTAAAAAATAATGGATTTTTATTGCATCCATATACCTGATCAGATTCGGAAAAGCAAGCATTTTATTGAATTATAAATCTTATTATCAGAAGGTTATAAAAAAAGATAAACGTTAATCCGATTTTAATATTCTCCGAATTCCTTTCTAAGCGTATCAGCAATTTCACCCAATGTTGCATAAGCTTCAACTGCATTTAGGATAGCCGGCATAATATTATTTTTACCTCTTGCTGTTTCCAGAAGATCAGTTAACGTTTTACGTACAGCATCACTATTTCGTTCTCTTTTTATTGCTGATATTTTATCAACCTGTAGCTTCCGGATAGAGTCATCTACTCTGAACACCTCGGGATGAATTTCCTCGCTCCCGTTATATTTATTAACACCTACGAGTATTCGTTCATTATTTTCCAGATCAATTTGAAACTGATAAGCTGCCCCGGCAATCTCTTGCTGAATATACCCATTTTCTACTGCATTTACAGCCCCTCCTAAAGAATCTATTTTCTCAATATATTTCCAGGCTGCGGCTTCAACTTCGTCAGTTAAACTCTCTACAAAGTATGAACCACCAAGCGGGTCAACAGTGTCTGCTATGCCGCTTTCAAAAGCAATGATCTGCTGTGTTCGCAAAGCAATTTTAGCGGCTTCTTCTGTGGGAAGCGACAGCGCTTCATCATAACCATTTGTATGTAACGACTGGGTTCCGCCCAGTACAGCTGCCATAGCCTGGCTGGT
>DASWTL010000296.1:0-6985 GCA_036402155.1 Sphingobacteriaceae bacterium
TATAATCTATTGAAATTATCTGTATTTATAATCGAATTACGATCTCAAACTTAAATCTACAATGGAAAAAATTCTGGTTGCAAACCGTGGTGAGATCGCTCTTCGTATCATGCGTTCGGCAAAAGAAATGGGCATAAAAACCGTTGCGGTGTTTTCAGAAGCCGACCGTAATGCCTTGCATGTTCGGTATGCTGATGAAGCTGTATGTATCGGCCCGCCACCTTCCAATGAATCGTATTTATCGTCAGAAAAAATAATTAATGCTTGTAAAATTACAGGAGCAGAAGCAATACACCCCGGATATGGATTTCTTTCTGAAAATGCGGCTTTTGCCAGAGCTGTAAAAGATGCCGGCCTGATCTTAATTGGTCCCTCTCCTGAAGCTATGGAGATCATGGGGAACAAATTATCTGCGAAGGCTGCAGCTTTGAAGTTTAATATCCCTATGGTTCCGGGTACAGATGAAGCGATCACGGATATAAAAGAAGCAAAAAGGCGTGCAGAGGAGGTTGGGTTTCCAATCCTGATTAAAGCTGCTGCCGGAGGCGGCGGCAAAGGAATGCGGATTGTTGAAGATCCTGAGTCATTTGAGGATCAGATGCATCGGGCTGTTTCAGAGGCCACTTCGGCATTTGGTGACGGGTCTGTCTTTATCGAACGGTATGTATCCTCACCCCGCCACATCGAAATTCAGGTATTAGGGGATAATCATGGCAATATCGTTCATTTATTTGAGCGCGATTGTTCTGTTCAGCGCAGACATCAAAAGGTTGTTGAAGAGGCGCCGTCATCTGTACTCACTCCCGAAATTCGCGAAGCTATGGGTAGAAGCGCAGTTGATGTTGCCCGCTCGTGTCAATACACCGGTGCCGGTACGGTGGAATTTATTCTGGATGAAGATCTTAATTTCTATTTTTTGGAAATGAATACACGCCTGCAGGTTGAACATCCGGTTACGGAGATGATCACCGGAATTGATCTGGTTAAAGAACAGATCAGGATTGCCAGAGGTGAACAGATCAGCTTTAAGCAGGAAGATCTTAAAATAAATGGTCACGCCATTGAACTTCGGGTATATGCAGAAGATCCTAAAAATAATTTTCTTCCTGACATTGGAACATTGCAAACGTATAAGGTGCCGCAGGGGCCCGGAGTCAGGGTTGACGACGGCTTTGAGCAGGGAATGGAAATTCCTATATATTATGATCCAATGATTGCTAAATTAGTGGTTTTTGGAGCTACACGTAAGGAAGCAATAGAGAGAATGATCAGGGCGATCGATGAATATCAGATCACAGGCATTGAAACAACACTGTCTTTTGGAAAGTATGTGATGCAGCATGATGCATTTGTTTCAGGGAAATTTGATACTCATTTTGTTCAGAATTATTTTACCCCCGACTGTTTAGATGATCCAAAGGAGGATGAAGGCATGATCGCCGCAGTTTTTGGCGCCATGTTATTTAATAAAAAGCCTGTTTTGACAGAAACTTCCGGACACACCGCAACTTCGGAATGGAAGAGAAACAGAAGGGGTTTTAGCTGATAGTTTTTTTAAGTCCATGGCCCATAGTTGATGGTACATAGTCCACAGTTGATAGTCCATAGTCAATGGTTGATAGTTCATAGTCAATGGTTTGTAGTAATATCGCGGTCTAAATACTAAATACTCAATACTCAATACCAATTACTAATACAATGTTCACAGGAATAATAGAAGCGCTCGGAAAAGTCATTAATATCAGGAAAGAAGGCAGTAATATTCATTTTACCATTGAGTCTCCGATTTCACATGAACTGAAAATAGATCAGAGTGTGTCTCATAGCGGCGTTTGTTTAACCGTGGTAAACGTTTCTGACGGCAGCCATACCGTTACTGCTATTGATGAAACGCTTCAGAAGTCCAATCTCGGGAATCTCAGAATAAATGATCTGGTAAATTTAGAGCGTTGCATGCAATTAAACGGGCGCTTAGACGGCCACATCGTTCAGGGGCATGTTGATCAGACTGCCAAATGCATAGAATTAAAAGAAATGGACGGAAGTTGGGAATATACATTCACTTTCGATCCGCTTTTAGGAAATGTAACAGTTGAAAAAGGTTCGGTAACAGTGAATGGTATTAGTCTTACGGTGGTTAATTCAAAAGATAGCTCATTCTCGGTAGCTATCATTCCATATACGTATGAGCATACTAACTTACAACAGGTTAAGGTGGACGATTTTGTCAATTTAGAGTTTGATATTATCGGGAAGTATGTTGCAAGATTAATGCAGCGATAGCGAAACATGCATTTTTCAAAATTCTGACCGGGTTTCCCTCACCAGCCGTAAATAGTGAGACTTAACCATAAATCATATTGCGGGCTGTTAATACATTACTGGCAGCATAATTGCAGTTGATAATTAAATCATTAATTATTGGTTATGGATAAGTTGAAAAAATTTGAGTTGATGGAAAAGATCACCAGGGAACTGGAGGATCTAAAGAACAGTCAGACGGTAATTGTTCAGAAAATTGCAAAGATCGAGGTGGATAACTTCGACTTGGGCAATAAAACCCTCGACCGGATTCTGCCGGAAATGCATCAAAATGTAGCCGACAATCTTGATAAGATTGCTGAAATACTTCAAAGTTTCGAAGAAGCTAAGGATGATTATGGCAAGAAAAATAACATTGAAGGTCTTCGCGAACAGGAAGCTGTAAGAGAAGCTATGGAAGGCAGGTCTGAGTCTTAAGTTTTAGTTTAAAGTCTTAAGTCCTGAGTCTTCGAATCCGGAATTCAAATCCGTAGCTGCAGCACTCGGGACTTTAAACTCAATATCCCGACCCGAACTTCAATTACTCAATTGCCTTACCCTTCATTGCAGAAGAAATAGCCTGATCCATAAGCCGTTCAGCAAATGGACGTGTAAATTCATTCAGCTCATCCAGTTTTTTGAGAATCAGATCTTTATTGCCTGAAGTTAATGCTTCCTTTAAAGATTTGATGTATGTATTAGTCTCATCGATCTCTTCTTTTGAAAGATAAGCGCTGTTTTTTTCAATAAACCGCTCAGCAGTATAAACCATTTGTTCACCTTCTGTCCGTGCCTCAATAAGCATACGTTTGGTAACATCTTCTTTTGCATGGGTGATCGAATCTAACAGCATTTGCTCTACTTCCTGATCAGTTAATCCGTAGCTGGGCTTAACTTCTACTTCCTGCTTTGTACCAGAACGTAATTCAATAGCCTGAACAGTAAGAATGCCATCTGCGTTCAGTAAAAAATTGATATCTACTTTCGGAAATCCTGCAGGCATGGCTGGAATGCCTTTTAAATCAAATTCAGCCAGTTTTCTGTTTTCTTTTACCAGGTCACGCTCACCCTGATAAACCGAAATTTTCATATTTACCTGGCCATCCACCGAAGTGGTATATTGTCTTCCGGCTTTGGTAGGGATCTTTGAATTTCGGGGTATCAGCACATCCATTAATCCACCCATGGTTTCAATACCTAATGACAGTGGAGTTACATCAAGTAAAAGGATATCCGACCGGTTGCCGGCAAGTATATCGGCCTGTATGGCCGCTCCGAGAGCTACCACTTCATCAGGATTAATTTTATCATGAACCGGTTTCTCAAAAAAATCAGAAACCAGCTTTTTAACAAGCAGTGTACGTGTAGATCCGCCAACCATGATCACTTCATCAATATCCTTCACTGATAAACCAGCATCGTTTAGCGCGTTCCGGCACGATAAAATGGTCTCTTCCAGTTTTGGTGTGATGAGTTGTTCAAAGGTTGACCGCGTAATGGCACATGGCAGATCACCGATAGATCCTGTATACAGGTTCTGAGTGGTCAGTGCTTTTTTAGCTTCCTCGGCTTTCAGTCGCAGCGATTGCGAAAGCTCAGGGTTAGCGTTCACTTCATCCGGATTCAGTTTATTACTATCAATCCAATAGTTTACGATGGCTCGGTCAAAATCATCGCCACCCAAAAATGTATTACCATTGGTTGAAAGTACTTCAAATATTCCGTTGTGGATTTTCAGTATAGAAATGTCAAAGGTTCCGCCCCCAAGATCATATACAGCAATGGTCTTTTCTTCATCAGGATTTAACCCGATGCCATATGCAAGGCTGGCGGCTGTAGGCTCATTAACTATTCTCAGTACATCCAGTCCGGCCAGTTTCCCGGCATCACGGGTAGCTTGCCGCTGACTGTCATTAAAATAAGCCGGGACAGTAATCACCGCACGGTTAACCGGAGTTTTTAGTGCGTGTTCGGCTCGGGTTTTTAATTCTTTAAGTATCAGGCTGGAAAGCTCGGTCGGCGTGTAGAAATTATCTCCAACTTTAACCTTTACCAGGCTTTCTGAATCGTCATCCAGAATTTTATACGAAAACAGATCTTTATGCTTTTCGAGGTCCTGATACGATCTTCCCAGCAACCGTTTTACAGAAAATATCGTGTTTGCCGGATCTGTGATCAGGAAATTCTTTGCCTCATTCCCGATAGTGATTTCACCTGCACCTGAAAAGTGCACTACCGAAGGAACCAATACCCCTTTCCCGGTATCATTAATAACCTTGGGATGTCCCTCAGGCGTAATAAATGCTATAAGGCTGTTGGTTGTTCCTAAATCAATACCAATAATTATATCTTCCTTTTGAAGGGATCCTGTTGCAAGATTTATTGGAATTTTAGCCATGATTTATTTTGAGTGCAAATGTATGGAGTTTTGCAGGATGGTATGTCATCAAATTCTCATTCATTGGGTAAGAACTTACTTCACAATTGAAGAAAATAGCCTGACTAATCATCAATAGGGGAGGTCATCATGCAGTTTTATATTTCGGGAATGGCCTTATTAATCCCGGGAATGAAATAGGTTGGGTGCAGTTCTATAAACCTGTTAGCTTAAATTGGAAAGTAGCAAGAAAAACACCTTTTGCCAGGTTGTTGATCGGGCTTGTGATTAGGGGTAACTGTATAGAATTTTAAAATACCTTTGCGCTTTTTTGCGCATTAATAAAATATATGTGCATATTTATGCATAGTATTTTTACTTACATTCATGCTGATGCGAAGTTTACCTTTATTTTTTATTTTATTTTTATTTCAAAGTGCAGTTTATGCGGACTCTACATGGGTTAAAAAGATAGACAGTATTTCTGCTGTGGTAAAGAATATGTATGCTCCCGATAAGCGGGTGGCATATTTTGAAAGCAAAATGAATCCAGACGGCCGGCATGTTTTGATTGAGACTACTGAAAAAGAAGCAATTAACGAGTTTGCAAATCTTCTGAAGAAAGAAAATATAACATTGCAGGTTAATGCGTCTTTGCTGCCTTCCGAAGATTTAAATGGTAAGATCTATGGGATCGCTAATTTATCTGTCAGTAATAATCGCACTACTCCGGGACATTATTCAGAGCTTTCAACGCAGATGTTGCTTGGCACACCGGTAGAGGTATTGAAAAAAGAACGGGGATATTATCTGGTAAGAACTCCGGATAAGTATTTATCATGGGTTGACCGTGCAGGTGTCCATCTTATGTCTGAGCAAGAATTTGAGGAATGGAAATCTGCGGAGAAAGTGGTTTACACCGCTGATCATGGATACAGCTTTGTCAGGCGTTCGAAATCAGCAACCCGTGTATCCGACCTTGTCCAGGGTGATATAATTAAATTGGTCAGCAAAGGATGGGGATTTTATAAAGTTGCATATCCCGATAAGCGGATCGCTTTTATCCCTAAAAGGAACCTGGAGAAGTATAATAAATGGGTTGAAAGACCTAATCCAAGTGCCCAAAAGGTATTGGAAACGGCTAAAACAATGATTGGCGTTCCATACCTGTGGGGTGGAACATCAATCAAGGGAGTGGACTGCAGCGGATTTACAAAAACCAGTTATTTCTTAAACGGAATTATTTTACCCAGAGATGCATCTCAGCAGTTCATGGTGGGGCAACCTGTAGATATTCTGGATAGTGGTACATTTAATCTGGAGAAAGGTCTTGCAAATCTTCTTCCCGGTGACCTTTTGTTTTTCGCAACAAAAGATCCTGTAAAAGGGCCAAATGGCAAAATAACCCATACAGCTATGTATATTGGCAATGGTGAATTTATCCAGTCGGCGGGATTGGTAAAAGTAAGCAGTTTATTGCCTAATGCCCCCAATTATGATGCTTTTCATAAGCAAACCCTGGTTGGCGCCCGCAGAATTCTGACAGCTATAGGTGACCCTGGTATAACCAGAATTGATGAGCATCCATGGTATAAACCATTAAGGAATTAACATATATACCTACATATTAACTAACTAACTAAACTAAAAATGATGAAGAAAAAGCTACTTCTATTTTTAACTGTTATAATGTGCACTGCGGGCAGTTTATTTGCTCAGGGGCAGATTATACAGGGCCGGGTTACCGCATCTGATGATAACCGGGGCTTGCCAGGTGTAAGTGTTTTGGTAAAAGGCACTACTACCGGTGTTACTACTGATGTAAATGGAGATTACCGAATCCAGGTGCCTTCAGGGAGTTCAGTTCTTGTGTTCAGATTTATAGGCTATGCTGAACAGGAAGTTACAGCAACAGGAAGAGCAACTATAAATGTTACCTTATCTCCAGATAATCAACAGCTTTCAGAGGTGATCGTAGTGGCATACGGTACATCAACAAAGGGAACTTATACGGGTTCTGCAGCGGTTGTAGCTCCAAACAAGGATATTCCAGCCACGTCTTTTGAGAATGCATTAAATGGCAGGGTGGCAGGTGCACAAATTACTTCTTCTTCAGGGCAGGCAGGCTCTGCCCCAAATATCAGGATCCGGGGCATCGGCTCTATGAATGCTTCTAATGAGCCGCTATATGTAATTGATGGCGTTCCTGTTGTTTCAGGCAATGCAGGGCAATTAGGAACCAGCGATTATTATCTGGCTACAAATAATGTTATGAGTTCGATAAATCCGGCTGATATCGAGACTATT
>DASWTL010000297.1:0-4759 GCA_036402155.1 Sphingobacteriaceae bacterium
TGAGCCGGACTAACAATCATCTTGCTACTAATTTTAAAAACCATTTTTTCTTTAGGAATAAATAATAAACAACTCACTTACTACGGTTAAGGCAACTACTATTAACCTCGAGATTCTTCACGCTACGCGGTGGCCTAAGCTTCGGTTCAGAATGACGTGGTGGGGTCTGGACACTACAATTTCACGGCGTACTGTAGGAATATCTGCAATACAAGCCCCTTTTAGCACTGCATTGTTCGTTATGCATGAACGCTATGCAACCCCTCATATTACCCCTATCTGTACCGACGGAGGTTTGTGGCTTCCCTCAGTGCCGGATAAAATTTCGCCATCAGCAGGCCGCGAGCCAGGAAAAGGGCATTGGCTTGTTTCCTGAAGCGTTGGAGTTAGCGCGCCGGAGGAAGCAAGGCGCCAGCCCTTGAGCGCTGATGGGGAAATTGTGGGAAGCATTGTGCGGCAAAGGCACCTTGGGAAGACACAAGAGTTTATTTATCAGTTTTCTATTGTTTTTTATAGGTATAAATGGTCTCTCCGCCAACGGGCGGATCGGCATGGTGACTTTTGCGGTCAAAAGTTACTAGGCCAACCGGCGGCCATGAGCCGGACTAACAATCATCTTACTACTAATTTAAAAAAACCATTTTTTCTTTAGGAATAAATAATAAACAACTCACTTACTACGGTTAAGGCACTACTATTAACCTCGAGATTCTTCACGCTACGCGGTGGCCTAAGCTTCGGTTCAGAATGACGTGGTGGGGTCTGGACACTACAATTTCACGGCGTACTGTAGGAATATCTGCAATACAAGCCCTTTTTAGCACTGCATAGTTCGTTATGCATGAGCGCTATGCTACCCCTCATACCCTCAGGAACCTTACAGTCAATAGTTTGTGACTTCCCAACCTCAGAATCAATTTACCCTTTCAATACAATTGCAATCTTCTTTAAAGATCCTCTTTCTTCCATCCTTAATAAAGCAGTCTTTAAACGGTGCCTGGTCAAACCAGTCAACACGCCCCCTGGTGGCTTTAAAATCAGGTACTACACCTTCCTGTAGTCGTAGAATTACAGAGTTGTGCACTTTCAATCTGCCATTA
This sequence comes from Sphingobacteriaceae bacterium, assembly GCA_036402155.1. Classification (GTDB taxonomy): domain Bacteria; phylum Bacteroidota; class Bacteroidia; order Sphingobacteriales; family Sphingobacteriaceae; genus DASWTL01. The sequence continues at coordinate 1,101 of DASWTL010000297.1, forward strand.
TTATATGCTGGTGCCATGTCTTTATAGTAACCAGCAATATTTCTGTTTAAGTTCTTAAACGGAATGCGCATGATTTTTTGCTCAAGCATATTATGGGGCTGGGCATAAATATATTCTGTAATGGATGTGTTGTGAAAGAGGTTATAAGGCTTTGTTTTTGAAAGCATCCAGTTTAAAGAAATGTCCTGCAGGTAGGGATCATTTTTATGGCTGCCACCCACATCACGGTGACTGCCACTGAACCACACCTCTTCTACCACACTATCCATATCGATGCCTGAAGCAACAGAAACCTCTGCTGAGGTAAGCAGCACCGGGGTATAGGTAAGCGCGCGGTTATCGTCTAAAGCAACTGCATGAAAAACTTTTTTCACATTTTCAATCTGGTTCAGGTGGTCTTTACGCGGACCGGTAGTTTCTTTTCCATCCAGCTTAAACGCTTCCACAGTATCCCAAAGGCCCATCAATTCTATTCTGGTTTTCGAGGTAGTATCATAATATACCTGGTTGACGGGATTTTTTTCATTCCACGACGACAAATAATTAGCTGCATTCGCTTTCTTTTCCCCGGGGGTATAATACTTTTTACGATATAGTTTATAAGTCTGCTTTATCAGTTTCATTTTTTCCCTTTCTTCCTCTACCTCTTTTAAATCTAACACCCCTACAGTATATACCAGGTTAGACAGTATACGGCATTGATTGGCGCCGCGACTAAAACCAAATAAACAGATTGAATCGCCCGGTGCATAATATTCTGATAAAAACCGGTAGGCTTTTACAACCCGTGCTTTTGTACCCAACCCCAAAAGACCGCCTGCCAATTTCTTCCTTGTTCCAACCCCTTCAATATACATGGAACGAATTTCACGCTTAACCAGGCTGTGTGTTGTTTTTACATGTGTATTTCTTAGCGGATCTTTATTTGCTTTGTTATTGGTTCCATCCATAAATACCGCAAGCACATGGGGCCGTGGATAGGTGCGCTTGTTATTGAGATAAGGTTGTGGAATAGTGCGTATGCTACACGATTGAATTAACAGCACCGGTACTACCAAACCAATTAATATACGTTTTTTCATAAAAATCTTATTCTTGAGCTGTGTTGGAATAAGTTACCGGCTTCCGTTACTAAAATTGAAAAGCGGCAAATCAAATGCAACGCCGAAGTTAAGCTGGTGAGCGCCTGAATAATCGCGGACGGATTTCGCGTCTGCAAAATTTCGTAATTGCGGCAGGTACTGCCAGCCTCCGAAGTAACATAAGGGCGTGTTACGGATACTGCGCCGAAGGGATACACCCGGTGAAAGAACCTGCGCAAAGGTTACGTTTTGTGGAAGCCCTTTTTCGCTGCCGCTCCCTAACCGGTAACGGACTGCTGCCCCGATATCAATTATGCTGACTGATACCGTCCAGGTACGCCCGGTTAAATATTCCAGGCTACCATCACCTTTCTGAAAGGAAGATAGTGAACGCGCTGTAGCTAGTTTACTTGCTGAAGTCCAGCTATAACTTATCCCGATAGGTGCAGAAAGACCGTATGCCGGTTTAGAACTGCCGCTTACGTCATTTTTAGCTCTTATTATTTCGTAGCCTGCTACCATACCTACATAGGCGTTCATATCCCATGATGACCGGCTGGCACGTTTAAGGCGATACGATTGGGGTGGTGAGGCATACGAAGCAATTACACGACTTAAGTCTTTACTTTCTTTTGTCTTAGCCACATCATTTACAAAATTGACCACATTGCTGAATTTTTTCAGGCTCGTGCCGCCGTACAGGGCTGCATACTCTTCCTGACGAGCAATAAATGCATCTAAAAATTTCAGATCAGGTTTGCAAAATGATCCATTTAATTTTTTGCTTTTACTGGTTTTATAATCTTCCAGTTTTGTGATCAGCGTCTGTCGCAGATCAGGGATCTTATTCAAAATGCGGATAGCCTCGTTCTCTAATTCTTCACATTCCCTGGTAAGCCTTGTTATGTTAGCATCAGCGGGTGAAATCTCACCCAGGCGGACCATCTCTGATTTAATTGCGTCGACATCTGATTTCAACTCCTTAGCCCTGGTATTTGCCGTTAATATACTCACTGTAATATTCCTGACCGGCTCAATGGCATGATTAAACTTGGTATCAGACTTATTAACAAAAAATGAATTGAAGTATTGTTTATTTATATATCCATTGTCCTGCAACAGCGTTATTAAATTGATCACCTCTTCAAATGCATGCGGATAATTTTTTTCATCGATGGCCGTATATAAGCTGCTTAACGGTGTAAGTACCTTGTAAAACTCTTCTGCCTGCTTCGGAATGAGCCGTGCTAAAGCAGCGTTTTCTTTACCCTCTACAATAACCTTCTGAAAAAGATTACTGGTAAACTTCCAGTAATCGCTGGCAGTAAATGCAGTTATTGGAACGTTTGCCTGTGCTTGTGCCAGTTGATATTGATTGACTACATACATGATACCTGAAAACCAGGATTTGAATTCGGAAATATTCCTTTTACCGTCAGTACTGTCCCGGTTAATCCGAATATTTTTATAAAACCAGGGATATTTACTTTGAAGCATTGTTATCATGACATCAAGTTCTTCCGTGTCCATGCGCATAAACTCGGTATAACTGATCCAGTAGTTTTGTTTATTGAGCGAGTAAAACTCATTATTCACCATACTAACCACCCGTACAAAATTGCTGAAGGCGGAAGTATCCTTCCTTTCGTCATACTGAAATTTAAGAAATTCAATAACATCAATAAAATTGGTGTTTTCGCGTGATTTAACCGCAAAGTTTACGGCCTGCTGCAGAAATGCCACATTTGCATTGATTGTGCCAAAACGTGTTTTCAAGTAACTATTCATTTCAGTCTCGCCAAATTTTTGAGGCATGGCTACAAAATCTTCAGCAAAGGCATGCCGCCAGGCCGATCCGAAATTTGGCACTTCATAGGTACTGTATGAAGTAAGCACTTTTTCTGTTTGCGGAAATAGCGACAGTAAAAGGGAATCTTTCCGGATGGTTTTTTTAAGTACTTCCATAAAAGTAAGGGCAGTTTCTAACTTAACCCGGTTAGCCAGGTAGATGGCCATAGCATCTATTACATCCGATTGAGAGGGCACATTCATTTTTGAGGCCAGTTCACGTTCAATAACCACTTTTATTGATTCTTCTTTTTTTAACAGCGCCGTACCCACTTTAATGGCATTATGCGAAACTGCAGTTTGATTTAATGGCCGGATAGTCAGTACCAGGTTCATTAAATTTTCATCTTTAGTGAATAATTCCAAAGCTTTTCCGCCCAGGTCAGTTATGTCGCCCTTTAATAATTCTTCGTCCAGTTGTATTAAACACATTGCTTTTATTACAGAATCAGGACAGTTGCTATCAATTAAAAATGGCTTTAATTGCTTGTCCTTTTCAAATTCATGAGTCTTCTTCTGATCTGGATTTAACTTGTATATTTTATAGGCCTCAACATATTTTTCATAACGGTCTTTGATATCTAAAAGACTATCGACACTTTTTAATGTCTTTTTAATTTTGGTTATATTAGCTGGGGATGCTTCTTCTCTTACCAGCTTGCCAAGTGATCTTAATTCTTTCACATCGATTTTTTGGCCTTCAAGAACGGTTCTCCTGATCTTATAAAT
>DASWTL010000298.1:0-20816 GCA_036402155.1 Sphingobacteriaceae bacterium
AAAAGAGTCATAATACTCTTTTAGAAATAGTTTCTCTTTTTTTGAAGCATTGCCTGCAAGGACCTTTTTTGAAATCCTTTTTAAATATTGCTGGTTACGAACTGACATTTAGTGGTTATCTAAATACATAGTCTCGAAAAAAACACAATCCCCCGTCCAGAAGAAAAATATTTTTTGCAATAGGATTCTGTGAAGGTTCCACCCAATAAATGGAGAAGCAGCCAGGGTAAAGAAATCGTTAAAATATTGTGAACTAATACAGTAGATAAGCCAGGATGGAAGAAGAAATCATCAATATTGCGATAAAATTGCGCAGATTTTGAAATGCAATACCTAACTGGTTTTGAACAGTCTTTTGAGAAATATTCAATTTTGTTCCAATATCCTGCGTAGATATTTCTTCTATATATCTTAATCTGAAAATTTCTCTGCGCTTTTCAGGCAGGGTTTGCAACCAGTAAGAAAAAACGCTTTTTAATTCCTTGTCAGCCAAATACCCATCAGCAGTAAATGGCGACGCCATCATATTTTCAAATGGCTCTATAAAATGTGTAGTTGCATGGCCTTTAGCTAATAGCGTATAAATTTTGTACCGTACAGCAGTATGTAAATAGGGTAACAACTTACTTATTTCCTTTGTATTACGCTTGAGCCAAAAATCCGCAAAAACATCCTGAACAATATCTTTACTGGCCTCCCGCTCCTTCAGCCTTTTATAAGCTACATTGTATAAAGAAAGCCAATGCCGTTCATACAACTCCTCAAACGCATAACGATCATCCTGCTTTAATAGCAATAATAAGTCATTATCCGGGGTCGTTTTATAAATTGACATATCAGGTACAGATACTAAATTAAAAGAAATATAATAGAATGCAAAAACTCTCATAGAAACCTGAGAGGTCAAAAAAATGTGGTAAGATTAACCACTGAGGTATGAAATTCTTTATTTCTTTCTAATAACCGTACCAGACTTCATAGTCAGGCTACATTTCTAAAACAAGTCCGTCATAAGCTAATTCAACGCCAGCGGGCAGCTCTGCTGTAATATCGTTGTGTTTACCAAGTTTATGACTAATATGGGTTAAATAAGTTGTTTCAGCACCAACAATCAGGGCGAATTCCAATGCCTCTTCCAAAGTAAAATGAGAAATATGGTGATCTTTTTGTAATGCATTTACAACCAGCACTCGGGTACCTTTTATCTTATCAACAGATTCAGGTGAAATGGTTTGGCATCAGTGATATAGGTAAAATCACCAATTCGGTATCCAAATACAGGCATTTTATAATGCATTACTTCGATTGGCTGAACAGAGAATCCCTGTATCATCATATTACTACCGGTAACATCATGAAGCTTTACTTCTGGTATTCCGGGATATTTATAATCTGAGAAAACATATTCAAATTCTCGTTTTAATGCAGATTGAACTCGTTCAGAGGCATATACATCGATTGCTTTTTGCTGTTTAAAATTAAATGCACGCACATCGTCCATTCCAGCCACATGGTCTTTATGCTCGTGTGTAAACAGGATTGCATCAAGAGTTTTCACTCCGGCACGTAACATCTGATATCTGAAATCAGGTCCGCAATCAATTAAAATTGACTTTTCCTCAGCTTCAACAAGAACAGATACCCGTAATCGTTTATCCCTGGAATCAGACGATGTACATACCGGACAGTCACATGCTATAACCGGAACGCCCTGGGATGTGCCGGTACCTAAAAATGTAATTCTCAAAACTCGAGCGACGTTTGTTTAAGTGTATAAAGGAATTTTAGCTGTTTCTCATCAAGCAATGTCTCGTCAACGGCAATAGATCTTAATAACTCAGCCAGTGCCGTTATTCTACTCTCGAGGTCAGAGAACTTATTTACTACAATTATCCTGCTGCTTTCCAGCATACATGCGCCTGTTTTAAAGTTCCCTTTCTCATATCTAACCTTATAATCTAATACTTTAAACAGGAGCTCAAGCTTTTCAAGCGTATGTTGGGTATAAGTAAGCGACATTTTCAAAAATATAAAAAAGAAAGGGTTCAACCATGTAATGACCGAACCCTTTCGTAAAATATTCAGGATATTTTATCGTAAATCAACAATTTCTACATCCGGATGTTTCTTGCTGTCAAAAGCGAATGTAGACTCGGATACTTTTACATTAGGCGTAAAAGTTTTGATAGCATAAGTATACTTGTTTCCGTTCTTATCAAAAATAATTGCATTATTAATTTGACGACTTGCTTTATCTATCCTTAACCGCACCTTAAAAAACGACCGTTTATTGTCTGTCGGAGTAAGGTCAATGTTTTGGTAAACACGTCCGTTTATTTTAGTCTCACCGGTATACAATGATTTAAATCCCCGCTCATAAATGGTAAAGATCTTTGCTGGATTTAGTGCGTCACTGCTGTTATCCACTTCACTTAACTGCACTTCCTTATCAGCCTTTAAATAGGTCCATTGGCTTTTACCATCACTGATCAGTTCCTGACCTTTTAGAATAACTTTATATTTATTTGCTTTTGAGCGTACATATAAAGTTCCGGCCTGCGTTTCCTTAACTTTGGCCTGCGGGTTCTCTAAAGTATATGTAAACTCAGTTTTTATAACATCGTAGCTTTTATACTTTTTACTTACTTCTGAAAGTATTGCTTTAGACTTAGCATCATTCTGTGCCAATGCACCGGTAACCGAACCGGCAATCATTAAGGCTATTATTGCATATTTTCTCATCATGTCTGTCTTAAATTCAATTAATAATTAATCCTGCTTACCCAGAGTATCCAAGAACTGTTCCAAAGCGTAATCATCAGGAATAAGCACTTCACGGGCTTTGCTTCCTTCAAACGGCCCTACCACACCTGCTGCCTCTAATTGGTCAATAATACGTCCGGCACGATTATATCCCAATTTTAGCTTTCGCTGAATTAGTGACGTAGATCCTTGCTGATGCATGACAATTAGTCTGGCTGCATCTTCAAATAGCGGATCACGATCATCTGCATCAAAATCCTTCGCACTGTTCTCACTATGTTCGTCAACATATTCCGGTAACATCCATGCTGAAGGATATCCCCGCTGTGCTCCTATAAAATCAGAAATACGTTCAACTTCCGGAGTATCTACAAACGCACACTGAATACGTATCAGATCGCTTCCGGTGGATAAAAGCATATCCCCTCTTCCAATTAGCTGGTCGGCCCCGCCTGTGTCAAGGATCGTTCTTGAATCTATTTTAGATAACACCCTGAACGCCAAACGGGCAGGGAAATTAGCTTTAATAGTTCCTGTTATAATATTTACTGATGGTCTTTGGGTGGCTATAACCAGGTGAATTCCTACTGCACGTGCCAATTGGGCTATACGTGCTATCGGCGCTTCCACCTCTTTTCCCGCTGTCATCATCAAATCTGCAAATTCATCAACAACCAATACTATAAATGGTAAGAATCGATGACCATCGTTAGGGTTTAATTTGCGGTTGATAAATTTGTGATTATACTCTTTTAAATTTCTAACCTGCGCATTTTTTAACAGATCATATCGCTGATCCATTTCTATACACAGTGAATTTAACGTGTTGATCACCTTTTTGGTATCCGTAATAATGGCATCCTCTTCACCTGGTAATTTGGCTAAAAAATGTCTCTCAATCTTCCTGAAAAGGGTTAATTCCACTTTTTTAGGATCAACGAGCACAAATTTCAACTGCGAAGGATGCATTTTATACAAAAGTGACACCAGGATGGCATTAATACCTACTGATTTACCCTGACCAGTCGCACCGGCGACCAGTAAATGGGGCATTTTTGCAAGGTCTGCAATAAATACTTCGTTAGAAATGGTTTTTCCCAGAGCAATAGGAAGATCCATTGTTGTATTCTGAAACTTTTCTGTCGCCAGAACAGAGCGCATAGAAACCATTTCAGGATGCTGGTTAGGTACCTCAATACCAATTGTGCCTTTACCTGGCATAGGTGCAATAATACGAATACCCAATGCTGCCAAACTAAGTGCAATATCGTCTTCCAGGTTTTTAATTTTGGATATTCTTACCCCCGGAGCTGGAATTATTTCATAGAGTGTAACGGTTGGACCGATTGTGGCCTTAATCTTGTCGATTTCAATATTATAATGGTTGAGTGTTTCAACTATTTTATTCTTATTGGCCTCAAGTTCTTCCGAATTAACATGAATCTTATTTGAGCCATAGTTCTCAAGCAGATCAAGTGGAGGCAGTTTATAACTGGAAAGGTCAAGTTTGGGATCATACGTTCCAAATTGCTCCACAAGTTCTTTAGCTTTAGCTTCCTCTTCAGTTTTTTCTACAGTAAGCTCCGGAACGGATTTTAGTTCATTTAAAACGGTTTCGGCTGTTTCTAAAGATATATTCCGGTTAGGAACGATTACTTCCTCAGTGCTAAGTTGATAGGATTTGGGCTCAACCGGTAAATCCTGCTGCAATGGCATCTCAGGTTTTTTATCAGTTTCCTCACTCTGCCCCCGCCGGGTATTCAGGCTGAATTCTACCGGCTCAGATTTTATCTCGTCTTCCAGCTCTAACTCTTCATTTGTTTCAGGAATTGCAATTGATTTATTTCGTTCCGGAAGCTTAAAATCGATATTGTAAGCAATAATTAGAACCGTTAATGCGGCAAAAGCCAAAAGGCCGGCAGTACCGGTATTGCCAATCTGGGCCTGCAGCAATCGGTTGGTCCAGAAACCAAATTCTCCTTCAAGATAATGCGGAAAGTCTGATAAGAACGCATGAAAGAAACCCAGTGTAACTGAAATAAAGATGAGTAGGAAGAATGAATAAGCAAGCGCCTTACTTATTGACATCAGTTTCACTTTAAAAAGCAGACGATATCCAATGATGAAAAATACTCCTACAAAAAGAAATGAAGCAATGCCAAACCACTCATAAATAAACTGATGAGACAAGAGCGCACCAAATTTCCCCAGCCAGTTTTCAACTACAGGGTATTTTAACCCCAGTTCAACCAGTTCAGCTTGCGTTTTAAACAGGTTGCTCCACCCTCCGTTTGAATCCAGAACATAACTTTGATCATCTTTCCAGGTAAAAAGGTAGGATGTAAATGCTACCAGGAAATAAAGAGAAAGAATGAGGAAAAACAATCCTAAAATCTTAATTCCGCGCCCGCCACTAAAATTAAATTTGGGGAGGATATCTGTTTTTTGTTTAGAACCACGTGACTGCCTTGTTGCTTTAAGTGCAGGTTCTTCACGGAAAGAATTAGATTTAAATTGATTTCCTCGGACAGGCATTCGCTATGAACAAAATTTAACAGTCAAACTTATATAAAATTGTTTAATTGAATTTCAACAAATCATTATATAAATAATTTATTTCATGGTTACAGATGTACAAAGATAACACATTCCTCACTGAACCCGCACAGATTTGACTTTATCATCGCAACTTGCTTAACTGCTGCTTTAAAATAAAAAAAGCCAGGCAAGTTTCCTTACCTGGCTTTCTAATTTTCTTAATATGTTTAATAAAACGCTTTTACTGCAGCTTTAAGTGACCTGACATCAGATTTATCAGATGCTTTTTTATCAAAAATTGCAGTAGCTGAGTGACTTGATCCATAGAAGTTTTTATTGGCATCATCGTCTGCTGAAAGTCGTGATCCATTGAGAGTTAAACCTGCGAACAGTCCTTTACTACGGGAATATGAATATACTTCGGCGTCAAAATCGTCATCGGTTGTTGCAGATGTACTTCTTCCTAAAGGACCTGCCGCTACACTGATATCACCGCCCAATGTAAATTCACCCTTGCCCAGATCCCTTAAAATACCTCCCCTGGTAATTACCATAACCAGGTCTATGGCTTCCACACCAGCCTGAAAACCGATACTTCCGCCTGTAAGAGTTATAAATACGGGGTCGCTCCAGGTGCCATCACTTCTTTTAATCATTGCAATACCCTTGCCTCGTTGTCCTCCGACACCCAAACCCGCCTTGATCAGATTTGGAACAACAATAATTCCCTCTGCTTTTGCCATGAGCTGAGCAGGTATACCTTCTTTCATACCCGCAAACTCTTTCAAAACCATGGTGGATTTCTGAATCTTTTCATGTTGCTTATCCTGTGAGAATGAAGTAACAGAACCGAATACCACAAACAGCAGTATAACCGGTATGATTTTTAGTGTTTTCATAGCATATAGCATTAATTTGTTGAATATTATGCAAAGTTCATGCCTGACAGCAAGGATTTAATCCTTTGATTCTAATAATTATACCAATAAAAAACCACTAACATGGAAGGCTTAATTAAAGGATATTATTCATAATTACACTCATTAAACACGAAACGATCATGATTTCGTTGGACTTTCAAGCAACTTAAAGAACTGATCCAGTTGAGGAAGAATCACAATACGTGTCCGTCTGTTGGTAGCCCTTCCTTCTTCAGTACTATTGGTAGCCAGAGGGATATATTCTCCGCGTCCCGCAGCAGTCATTCTTGATGCTGGCACTCCGTACTGATTTTGTAGAATTCTGACAACAGAGGTTGCCCTTTTAACACTTAAATCCCAATTATCAAGTAACGGACCGCTTTTATAGGGAACATCATCTGTATGACCTTCTACCATAAACTCAATATCAGGCTGGTTATTCAACACCCTGGCCACCTTTCCAAGCACTTCCTGTGCTCTTTCTTTTACCTGGTAATTTCCACTTTCAAATAAAAGTTTGTCCGAAATGTCAATGTAAACCACTCCTTTATCTACCTTAATATTGATATCCTGATCATTAAGGTTTCCAATAGCTCCTTTTAAGTTCATTACCAGAGCCATATTTAAAGAATCTTTTCTTGAAATGGCAGATTGTAAATCTTTGATGTAAGCATCTTTAGCTCCGATATTCTCGAGCGATTTTTTAATACTTTCTGCCTGTGATCCTGAAATAACTGAAAGATCTTTAAGCTGGTTTAACATTTGGTCGTTACTTGTCTTTTGATTTGCCAACTGGTCATTCAGAAATTTGATGCGCTCTACATATCGTGCTGAAGAATCCTGACATGCTGAAAACCGTTTCTGTAAATCCTGATAAGATGTATTCAACGTATTGTATCTCGCTTCTGCTTCGCGCAATTTCTTACTGCATGACCCCAGAAAAAGAACCGGTATGGTTAATAATAAGATGTGCTTAATTTTCATAACATAAGTTTTAGTAAAACAAATTCTGTTAATAATTAAAGCAAATCGGATAAAATTGTTTGAAAATCCAGCACCAGAGCAATATAATCTCTGCATAATTAACTGAAAAACAACAACTTATAACAATAATTAAGCTAAGTATAAAATTAGATGCACAGGCAGTTTATTACTTTGATTACCCGGGACGTTTCACAAAAATTGCTGAGTTAACAGCTTCAGAGTATCAACCTATTTTGGCTTTTGAAGTATCCCTTAACATATCCATTAACCCGTGTAATTGTATGGGTTTTGAAATATAATTATCCATGCCGGCCCTCAGACATTCTTCTTTATCTTCAGCCATAGCATTTGCAGTCATCGCTATTATTATTGGCTGGTTTTGGTAATTACTACGGATTTTTTGAGTTGTTTCAAGGCCATCCATCTCAGGCATTTGAACATCAAGAAATAACAAATCATAATGTTCCTGATCAAGCATTTTTAGAACTTCCAACCCATTATTAGCTAAGGAAATATGGTATCCCAGTTTACTTAACACCCTGAATATCAACTTTTGACTGATCAGGTTATCCTCCGCAACCAGAATCTTAAATGGATATTTAACTGCAAAATCTTCAGACAATACCGCCTGATTTTTTATTTCAGGAGCAGGATGTGAATTTCCTTCTTTCTTCAATTCTGTTTTAATAACATTAAACAGATTTTGCTGTTTAACGGGCTTTGTTAAAACGGAAGCGAATAAGTTTCCATATTTTTTCTTTGTTTCATTTCCAATTGAGCTCAGTAAAATAACAGGAAGCTTACTATTGATCTCTTTAATTAAAGTACAAAGCATCACACCATCCATTTCCGGCATTTGCATATCTGAAATCACCAGATCAAAATCTTTATCGTTACTTAGTATCTCCAAAGCTTTCTTACCCGAAGATGCCAATACCGGCACAACCTTCCATTGTTCCAGTTGTAATTTCAGTATTCTTAAATTAGTTTGATTGTCATCAACCACTAAAATCTTTTTCCCCTCACAACCCTGAAGACTTAAAGAGGCATAATGAAATGATGGATCTTTAACTACATTACACTTAATATTAAAACTGAATACTGTTCCTTTGCCCACATTACTTTCTACAGCAATGTCTCCACCCATCAATTCAACCAGGCGTTTGCAAATTATAAGACCTAATCCTGTACCGCCATATTTTCTGGTTGTGGATGAGTCTACCTGAGAGAAAGGCTTAAATAATCTTGAAAGCTTATCTTCAGGGATTCCTATACCAGTGTCTCGTACTTCAAATTCCAGTTCTATTTCATCATCAGAAAGCTTATCAGCTAAAGTGACTTTAATAAAAATTTCGCCCTTATTAGTAAATTTAATAGCATTCCCAATGATATTGATTAATATTTGACGCAGTCTTAAACTATCAGCAGTTAGTTCTGCGGGGATTAAATGATCTATCTGATATATCAGATCCAATTGTTGTGTTGCCGCTTTACTTGCAAATAAATCCAGTACTTCTTCCACACACTTGCGTAAATTAAAATCATGAGGATCCAGATCCATGTTACCTGACTCAATTTTGGAAAAATCAAGAATATCATTAATTACACTTAATAATGCTTCACCACTGCAACGAATAGTATCAGCATATTCAAATTGTTCCTCATTTAAATTAGTTTCATTTAGCAGAGCGGCCATACCCAGTACGCCATTCATTGGCGTCCGGATCTCATGACTCATCGTAGCCAGAAAAGTACTCTTTGCCTGATTTGCTTTTTCTGCCTGCAGGCGTGCTTCTTCTGCTTGCTTCCGGGCCTCTTCGGCCTGATGGCGCGCTTGTCTTTCGGCCCCTTCCTTTTCTACCAGTTGTTCATTTAAACTATGAAGATTCTCTGCCTGAGATAGTAATTCTTCTGATTGAGCCTGTAATTCTTCATTTAATGTCTGAAGTTCATTGCTCTGTTTTATAACCTCTGATGTCCGTTCTTTTACTAGCAGCTCCAATTCTCTTTTTTGAGCCTCTATTCTGTTTACCCGGATACGATAAAGCGCATAGATCGAACCGGCAACAACCATAATAATTAATGATTTAAACCACCATGTTAACCAAAAAGGAGGTGTGATTATTACCTTTATGGAAATACCCGTAGCATTCCATACACCATCATTATTGGAAGCTTTTACCTTAAACGTATAGGTACCCGGAGCAAGATTAGTATAGGTAGCTTCTCTTTGCGTTCCAACATAGTTCCAATCTTTATCAAACCCTTCCAGTTTATAAGCATATAAATTCTTTTCAGAAGAAGTAAAATCAAGTGCCGCATATTTAAAAGTAAATACAGACTGTTTATAAGAAAGCTTGATCTCCTTTGTTAGAAGCAGATTTTGTTTAAGGGGAGATTTTTCAGTATTTACTGTTACCGGTTTGTTAAACAATTCAAACCCGGTTAATACAATCGTAGGAACGTTATAATTTTCAGCAATTTCATTCGGGTCAATAATATTAAACCCGTTAACGCCGCCAAACATCAGTTCCCCGCTCTTGGATTTTAAGCCAGCGCCTACGTTGAATTCAAGATCTTGCAGGCCGTTAACCGTATTATAGTTCTTAAATTTCTCATTCACAGGGTCAAACCGTACAAGGCCCTGATTTGTACTTACCCAGATATACCCACGATTATCAGAGGTAATATAACTTACGACATTGTTTATCAGGCCGTTTTTTTCAGTATATGCCTTAAATTTTCTGGTCCGGGGATCATAACGGTTAAGACCTCCCTCCATAGTTCCTATCCAGATTATTCCCCTTTTATCTTCATGTATTGTAAAAACATGGTTATTCGTTAATTCGCTGTTTGTAGTATCGAGCGATGTAAATTTTTTTGTTTGGGGATTAAAAATACTGATCCCATTAGTACAAGTACCAATCCAGATATTTCCATTTCTAACTTCACAAAAAGCATGAATTATAGAGTCTTTTATGCTTCCAGGCGTTGTACCGGGTAGATATTTTGTAAACACCTGAGTTGTTTTATCAAAAACATTTACACCACCATCCTTGGTTCCAACCCAGATCTTCCCCTTACTATCTTCAAATAATGAAAAAATGAAATTCTGATTAATTGTCCCGGCTCCTGTACCGGCTTCATATCGATGAAAAATACCCGTAGCAGGGTCATATCTGTTTAAACCCTTGTCGCGTGTACCTATCCAGAGGTCATTACTAAATTTACTGCTAACTATTGCTGCCGTTTGGTTACTGGAAATACTTTTGGGATTTTTTTCGTCATATCGATAATAAGAAAAGGTGTTAGTTTTCCTGTTAAAATAATCCAATCCCCCATCTGTACTTACCCATAGATTACCCTTTTTATCTTCTGCAATTCCTCGTACGCTATTATTTTCCTGGACTCCATTTAGCGAACCTGTTTTGTAGGATTTAAAATAATTTAAATTACTGTCAAAAATGTAAATCCCTTCCGTTTTGGTTCCCACCCATAACTGACCTTTTTTATCTCTAAATAAAGAAAGCGTAATACTATTGTTTACCCGTTTCCCTTCAAAGGTGAACCCTTCATAAGCGATAAATCGTTTAGAAGCCGTATCGAATAACCGCAATAAGTTATTAGCAACTATCCATAATGTATTTCCCGCCCCGTTTTCAATATCGCGCACATTATACAAGGTGGAATTACTTTTTATAGTGGAATTTTTATAGGTAGAAAATTTGCCACTTGCCGCATCAAATAAATTCAATCCATCTCCAGTCCCAATCCACAAGTTTCCTTTGCTATCTTCATGGATATCGCTTATAGAGTTATTACTAATGGAACCGGCATCCTGATCATTATGGAGAAAGTGCTTAAATTTCCCGGTCTTTTTATCAAAGAGATTAAGTCCATTTCCAGTCCCAATCCATAAGTTTCCTTTGCTATCTTCAAAAATAGAGGAGATGAATGAACCACTTATACTGCCGGGATCCCGTGCATTATTAAGGTAACGGATAAATTTCTTTGTATTTCTGTTAAAGATGTTAAGTCCGGCACTTGTTCCTATCCATAAGGTCCCCGTCCGATCTTCATAAATTTTATTAACCTCATTGCTGCTAATTGAGTAAGGATCATTTATATTTTTTGTAAAACTTTCGAACAGCTGGGTTTTTCGGTTATAAATACTTAATCCCGCGGTTGAAGTTCCTATCCAAATCAAGTCGTCTTTACTTTCAAAAAGAGAAACGATATTGCTGGAAATTAACGACTTGGCATCCCGTTCTATGGGTTTATACACTATAAACTCGTATCCGTCATATCTGTTGAGTCCATCCTGTGTTCCAAGCCACATAAATCCATACCGGTCTTTTAAAAGCGCCTGGATACTATTTTGCGAAAGACCATTAGAATTATTTACATGCCTGAAATATAGAACCTTAGCATGTTGAGAATAAGAAAAAGAGGCAAAGGAAATTAAAAATAGTATAATTAAATATTGGAATTGTCTTTTCAACTTCATTCTGCCGTATTAATAGCCCTATCCGAACCCGATATCTTATACGACATGGCTGGTTTTTTGATACATAAAAATCAATTTTGAATCAAAATAAACAAATTATTTATATTCTATGACAATTTCCTAATAAGCGGTTACGATATATAACCCGTTCATATTCTATAATTTATGTTCTCGATCATTCTTTCATGGTATGGATGCTTTTAGATTACGGACCACTTTCGAAACCAGAAACTAGATCATAAAAAAAGCCTCCTGTTATTCACAGAAGGCTTGAATAGAAGCATTAAATTTCTATTGATCACCGGCAGGTTTGTTCTCCTGGCGGGGGGCCCTTTCCGGGCGGTTATCACGACGGTCTTCCTGCCCTTCGGGTCTTGGAGGACGAGGTAATAATGCTTTACGGGATAACTTAAGCTTACCCTGCTTATCAATTTCAAGCAGTTTAACCTGGATAGTATCACCAACATTCAAAACACCTTCCATAGTTTCCAGGCGAGTCCAGCCGATCTCAGAAATATGTAATAAGCCATCTTTTCCTGGCATAATTTCAACGAAAGCGCCGAAAGGCATAATAGTTTTTACTTTACCTTCATACACTTCGCCAACATCAGGTTTAGCTGCAATTGCCTTTATACGGCTAACCGCTTTATCAATCGATTCTTTGTTATCACCAAAAATTTGAATTATTCCCTGGTTATCCTTTTCTTCAATTGCAATGGTAGCTCCTGTTTCACGCTGCATTTCCTGGATGATCTTTCCACCCGGACCAATGATAGCCCCGATGAATTCTTTATCGATCCTTAGCTCAACAATGCGTGGTGCATGAGGCTTGTAATCTTCACGAGGCGCAGACATGGTTTTCTTCATCTCGTTCAGAATATGAAGACGAGCTTCATTAGCCTGCTGTAACGCATTGGTTAATACTTCCCACTTTAATCCATGGATCTTTAAATCCATCTGACATGCTACAATACCTTTTTCAGTTCCTGTAACTTTAAAGTCCATATCTCCTAAATGGTCTTCATCACCAAGGATATCTGAAAGGATTGCGTATTTTCCTGTTTTCTCATCGGTGATCAATCCCATAGCGATACCTGATACAGGAGCTTTTATTTTTACACCGGCATCCATCAACGCCAGTGTTCCTGCGCATACAGTTGCCATAGATGATGAACCGTTTGATTCAAGAATATCTGATACTATACGAATAGTATATGGATTCTCATCGCCCGGAAGAACTTTCTTTAATGAACGCATAGCCAAATTACCATGACCAATTTCACGGCGGCCTGCACCACGGTTAGGTCTTACCTCACCGGTTGAAAAGCCAGGGAAATTATAATGTAAAAGGAACTTGCTGTATCCATTGATAAATGCACCATCAATCATTTGCTCATCAGATTTAGCACCTAATGTAACTGTGGTTAATGATTGTGTTTCACCACGCGTAAATATTGCAGATCCGTGAGCGCTTGGTAAATATCCAACTTCGCTCCATATAGGACGTACAGTACGTGCATCACGACCATCTAAGCGAATGCCTTCATCAAGAACCAGGTTACGGATGGCGTCATACTGAACATCGTGAAAATATTTTTTAGCTAAGAATCCTGTTTCATCGTCAATTTCCTCACCTAATGTGGCTATGAAATCCATCAGAATCTCACCGAATTTATCGCCGCGTTCTTGTTTTGCAGAACCTGATTTTGCTATTGCATATACCTTATCATATGTTGCAGCATATACCTGGGCCTTTAAGTCAGGATTACTGCTTTCGTGAAGGTACTCGCGTTTGGTGGTTTTACCAACCATTTCTGCCAGCTCCTTTTGTGCCTGAACCTGGATAACGATAGCCTTGTGAGCAAACTCAATGGCTTCTACCATTTCTATTTCAGAAATTTCATCAGCCTCGCCTTCAACCATTACAATATCATTCTCGGTACCGGCAACAAGGAATTCCAATGTTGCACGTTCCAGATCGCTCATGTAAGGATTAATTACCAGTTGGCCGTCAATTTTTGCTACCCTTACTTCTGATATAGGACCATTGAAGGGAATATCAGAAACGGCAATAGCTGCTGAAGCTGCCAAACCTGCAAGGCAATCGGGCATTATGTTTTTATCAGCTGAAATCAAGGTGATCATTACCTGAGTATCAGAGTGATAATCTTCAGGGAACATAGGACGTAACGCCCGGTCTACCAAACGTGAAATTAAAACTTCATAGTCTGATAACCTAGCCTCACGACGTAAAAAACCGCCCGGTATACGACCCGTAGCAGCATACTTCTCCTGATAATCAACAGATAAAGGCAAGAAATCAACTCCTGCTTTAGCACCAACGGTTGATACAACAGTTGCAAGAAGCATTGTATCCCCCATTTTTACTACCACAGAGCCATCTGCCTGTTTCGCCAGTTTCCCGGTTTCAATTTCAATCTTACGGCCATCGCCCAGATCGAATTCTTTTTTAATTGCTGTGTAACTCATAATTTTAAGTTGCGGCATATTTTCCTCTTTTGTATATGCCAGTTATATGAACTTTTATTTGTTGCAAAAATAAAAAAAAGCCACCTCTTATAGGAGATGGCTTTTAAAGATTTTATTAAGATTTATTTTATGATATCTCTTAATTCTAATGCTTTGATAATAGCACGGTACCTGTTAATATCCTTTTTGTAAAGGTATGCTAACAAAGCACGACGTTTACCAACTAGTTTTTGAAGAGATAATTGGGTTGAAAAATCTTTCTTGTTCTTCTTCAAATGCCCGGTTAAATGAGCAATACGAGCTGTAAACAATGCTACCTGGCCTTCTGCAGAGCCGGTATCCGTAGCTCCCTTACCATGCTTGGCAAAAATCTCTGCCTTAAATTCGTTACTTAAATACATTACTTGAATAATACTAAAGCGGTTAATACTTAATTATTTAGTCGGCAAAGGTACAAATTAATATCAATTAAAAGCATTATGGAGCCGTAAATATTGAATTTAACCATAAAATGCACTTCCACTTTTTGTGTTAGAGCTGATATACGCATCTTTGTATATGGCTAATATACCTTCTTACAGTAAGTTTACCAGCGAATACAAAGTGCGTCCGGACGATATCGACATGTTTCAGCACGTGCACAACAGTAAATATTTTGATTATGTTCTGGCTGCCCGGTATGAACAAATGGAGCGGTTTTATGGCGTTCCAATGGAAGAGTTTATTAGCCAGGGTTACGGCTGGGTAGTTAAAACTGCTTATGTTGATTATAAACGTGCACTTGGTTTGGGCGAAGAATTTAGTGTTACCACAGGAATTGAAACGATAAACCCTAAAGGATGCCGGGTTCAGTTTTCAATAACAAGTAAAAAAACAGGGAAAATATGCTGCGATGGGTGGTTCGATTATGTGATGATCGACATCAACACAGGCCATGGTGCGAAAGTATCGGAGGAGATTATTAAAAAATATTCGGTTTAGTTCTGTCTTGAGTCTTTAGTCCCGGGTCTATAGTCTTAGTCATTTAATAATTACAAAGTTTCAGATACTTTAACTTATACTATTTACTTCAGACTACTGACTTGAGACTCCAGACTACCTTATCTCCTCAGGCCCTTTATTTAAAATGCTACCTCCCACATTAATTACCAATCCCAGGCTTAAGACGGAGTTTCCGGCTGTTAAAAACTTTCGGTTTCGCAGTCCAAAGTTACTGCCGCTGGTAAACTGAAACTGTACCGATGGACTTAACACCAACCGGGTAAAAAATACAGGTTCAAGAAAAATATTATCTTCGGTAGGCTGTGGAACATCATTTCGGATAAATTCGTCCATAGTTACATAACTTAAACGCAGTACGGTTCCATAGTTCAGCGGATATCTTTTCTTAAACACACTTATCGATTTTTTTTCTTTCGAACTATAATTGGCCTGAATAAAAAACTTATCAAATGTAACTTCCTGTCTGTCATAAGTTACAAACCCGTCGCTGGTTCTTTCTTTAAAAGTACGATCACTGCTGCCTTTTCCTATGCCGGTATAAATCTCGAAAATCCTCAAATTGCTATCGGGACCGAACGTATTAAAGTACCCTCCTCCTATTTCCATTAAATTATGTCTGAAATCCTTTTTAAACTTATTGCGGTTCATCAGGGAACCGTTAGCCAATACGCCGAAATGCTCAGAAACGGCATAAGCTGTGTTAAAACTCACATTTCCTTTTGGAGTGATGTGACCACTGGCATGAAGCTCACCGGGAGCGCTTAACATAGGTGAATTTGGTACGTTTGGCATATAAACCGACGAGCAGCTGCTAAACAGAATAACTAAACTGAATACAAAACCCCAGATCTTTCCTATCATAAATATTAATAAATACTACTTAAACTCATCAGAGCTGCAGTTTCGTATATCACTGCATGCAATCTGCATATAACAAAACGATATCCAACAGGTTTTAAGAGAATGAAATGATTCTATACTGTTTCAGAAAACAGGATCAGCTAAACATAACCAGTTCAGTTACGGGGGTAATATTATACAGGTGAAAACCTGCTAATGATTAACAAAGATCAGGAGGATAAATTTTCGGAATTTACCATGTAGGATGCTTCCACGAGCTTTTCAAGGTTTACAAAAAAACGTAATAATTGATCCTGATCACAGGTTTCCAATTCATCAAAATCAGATCCGGTTAGGATCCGCAACCATTCCCACAATAGCAACTTGCTCTCATGTAACGAACTAAAATTAAAGAATTCATCAATAACGAGCTTAGGATTGGCAGATTCCTGCTCATTCAGATAATGCAGGAATTGCTCAAAGTCAGGATGATCATTTTTCATAGATTTACTGATTTTAAGTTTCTGTTAAAGTCCCCACTTCCTAAACTTTGATCATAAACTTATTACAAATATAAAAGTCTAATCAGTAAATCAAAATTTTAATACAAAAGGATGCAATAATTAATTTAATGCTTGTTTCTATTTGTGACGTGGCTAAATACAGGGACAACGGGTTTATCAGAAAAGTGGGCATGCGTATCAGAGAGGCTCGTGAACGTAAAAAATTATCCCTGGAGGATCTCGCTTTTATGACAGGTTTTACCATTGCAAACCTGGGTGAGATTGAGCGCGGCGAGGTAAACACGGATATAAGTCATATAGCAGCTATCGGTCAGGCTCTGGGGTTGCACCCCATGAAAATACTGGATGTTGACATGGAATTAATACCACGGTTCGAATTACCTCCTAACCGCGAAAATCGTGCAAGCACAACCTTAAGAATTAAAGAACTTGCTGAAACGGATTATTTTACCTCTCCCCGAACAGTTACTGCTGTAATTGATTATGTAAAGGACATGTCCGGAGTATCACTTGAAAGTTCGCCTGTATCCGGAGTTCTCAAAAATCTCGTAGAAGAAGGCGTTTTGGAGTACAGGAAATCAGGCAGGAATCACATATATAAAAAGCCAGGTAAATGACATCCACCCCTGTATTACCAATTAGTTTAATTAAAACACACACTTCACAGATAATCAATAAGTAATACTATAAAAGTTACTGATTATTCACAAGTAGACCGATATCCGTCAAACAAAATTTTAGTCTGAGCATTATCTAATTAATGACAATCGATACAAAAGATTTTAAAGTTTCCGGAAACAAACAAATAGACCTGAGCAAACTTGATACTTCTCAAAATGGCGGCCGGGAGAAAGATTCCTCTGATGAAGTATTAAATGAACTTAAGGATGAGCTTTTTAAGCTGCAGGAGAAATTATATGCTTCTGATAATAAAGCATTGCTTATCATTTTTCAGGCTATGGATAGCGGAGGAAAAGATAGCGCTATTAAGTATGTAATGAGCGGCTTTAATCCACAGGGTGTGCAGGTCTTCAGCTTTAAACAACCCAGTCAGGAAGAATTGGATCATGATTTTTTATGGCGGCATTATAAAGCCTTACCTGAAAGAGGGCGTATTGGTATCCATAACCGGTCTCATTATGAAAATGTTCTGATCTGCAAGGTTCATCCAGAAATTTCTGCTGCTGAGCGGAAAGTACCCCTGGCATCAATTGATAACGAGTTTTGGCAGAGACGGTATAAAAGTATCCGTGAGTTTGAAGATCATTTAACCCACACCGGCACGGTTATAGTGAAATTTTTCCTCCACATTTCTAAGAAAGAGCAGCTGGAGCGTTTTCTTGAGCGAATTGATGATCCTGCAAAGAATTGGAAATTTTCTGCAAATGATATTAAAGAACGGGAAAAATGGAATGATTATATGCAGGCATACCAGGATGCTATTAATGAAACAAGCACTGATAACGCTCCCTGGTACATCATACCCGGAGATAAAAAGTGGTTCGCTCGGCTGGTTATTTGCCAAGTAATAATTGATACGTTAAAATCAATGGATATTAAGCTTCCGGAGCTTGATGAGGAAGGGAAAAAAGCTTTAGCTGAAAGCAAGGCGAAGTTGCTTGAGGAAAAAGGATAAAAAAAGAGCAGCTAATATTCACATTGCGTAAATATCAGCTGCTTAGTTTAGCTATTTACTATCTCATCTTATGCCCTTTTACAGCATAAAATAAGATGTATAAGTAACATGGTATCAATAAGAAATAAGCCAGCTGAGGGTTATAAACATCAGCCAGTTTACCATAAATCAATGGCAGTATTGCACCACCTGCAATGGCCATGATCATGAATGAAGATCCTATTTTGGTAAATCTTCCCAAACCTGCAATTGCCAAAGGCCAAATAGTAGGCCATACCAGTGAGTTGGCAAGCCCCAGCAATGCTATAAATAATACAGATGTGTAACCTTCAGTAAAGATTGCTGCCAGGGCAAACACAATTCCCAGGATGGCCGAGTATTTTAGCGCATTTTCCTGACTTAAATACTTAGGAATCATAACAACTCCACCGATGTACCCTACAGTCATGGCTATCAGAGTAAACGTAGTAAAGAACTTGGCTGTAGCGAATTCAATTCCCTGGGAAGAGCCGTAACTGATAATAGTGTCACCGGCAATAACCTCTGCTCCTACGTACACGAAAATAGCCAGAACGCCCAGAAGCAGGTGTGTAAACTGAAAAATACTTGTTTTAGATGTATTAGCTACTGCTTCTTCTTCGGTCTCTTTATCAGTATCAACTTCTGGTAAAGTTGATTTATAAATCAACACTGCTAAAATTAACAGTACGATAACAATAATGATATAAGGCATGATCACGCGGCTGGCCAATTCATCCAATTCCGCAGCTTTCTGCTCTGCACTTAAATTAACCAGGCGTGCAGTAAGCGCATCCGCATCTTTTAAAGTAATAGCTCCCAAAACAATCGGCGCAAGCGCTCCGGCCACTTTGTTGCATATTCCCATTATACTGATCCGTTTAGCAGCGCTTTCAGGTGGGCCCAGGATAGTAATATAAGGATTAGATGCAGTTTGCAGAAGAGCAAGACCTGTTCCCTGCACAAATAGTCCCAGAAGAAACAGTTCATAGGTACGGGCCATAGCGGCAGGGATAAATATCAGGGCCCCAACAGCCATTACGAGCAAACCAGCCGACATACCTGACTTGAAACCAGTTCGCTTTAATACCCACGCAGATGGTACGGCCATCACCAGATAGGAAATATAAAATGCAAAAGCGACAAAGTAAGATTCAAAATTATTTAACTCACAAGCAATTTTTAAATACGGTATCAGTACAGAGTTTAACCAGGTAACAAAACCGAATATGAAGAACAATATCCCGATAATGAATATTGGACTTAATCCTTTTCCCGGATTGTAACTGTCTGACTTTGAGACATGTATTTCTTTTTCGTTATTCATTTAGTTTTTTTTAGTTTATAAATGTAGTTTTTTCCTGAAACTTCGCCCACACAACTATACTAAATTCAATAAATTATTGTCTCGCTTCAACCGGTAGTATGACCACTGTCCGACGGCTTACTTCACTGATCCTTTCTCCGTTTTTAAATGAAGCCGCCCTGATAGTTACCGGCAGAGTCACATTGATTGGCGAGCTGTAATTTAATGATGCCGCAGTTGGTTCCGATCCGTCAAGTGTATATTTTATCTGAGTATTATATCCCTGATTTTTAAGCGCAATTGTAGCTTTTCCTTTTAATGAATCAATCTCTGATGTAACCCATACGTTATAGGCAGCTTTTGAATATCTTATATTTTGAGCATCGTACCTTTTATATTGAGTTTCCATACGCCTTTGAAAATCAGGCCAGTTTTTCAGATTCGGCGCACTCCAGGCAACTTCCGAAAGAGCTGCCGCCCGTGGAAATGTAAAAATTTCTGCTTTTTCAGGTGAATGAATGTATTCACCCCAAACATTTCCCTGAACACCTTTGATATATTTCGCTTCAGTAGAATTTAACTCAGACGGTACGGGTTCATAAGAATAAACTTTTTCCAGAGTAAGCAGTCCTGATATAGCTGTTGGCTCAATATAGGGCTCTCCCTGGTAGTAATCAAAGTACATATGGTCATTCGGGCTCATTACAACATCATGATGTTGTTTAGCAGCTGCAATTCCGCCTTTAATACCACGCCACGACATTACTGCCGCATTTGGAGCCAATCCACCTTCCAGTATCTCATCCCATCCAATAATATTCCGATTTTTGGTAAGCAGAAAGTTCTCAATGCGTTTTATAAAATAGCTTTGCAACTCGTGTTCGTCTTTCAATCCTTCAGCTTTAATACGTGCCTGGCATTTCGGACATGCTTTCCAGCGATCTTTTGGCGCTTCATCTCCACCAATATGGATTATCTTGCTTGGAAAAAGATCGGTAACCTCTGTCAGTACATCCTGCAGAAAGGTAAATGTTTTATCGTTGCCGGCACAATAGATATCCTTCTGAATAGCCCAGTTTACAGGCATTTTAAAAGGACCTCCGGTACATGATAATTCAGGGTATGCAACCAGAGCCGCCAGGGTATGTCCCGGCATCTCAATTTCAGGAATTACATTTACAAACTTCTTTTGCGCATACGCTACAACTTCCCTTATCTGATCCTGTGTGTAGTAGCCGCCGTGGGGATTTTTATCAACATGGCCCGGAAAGCGGCTAAACTGTGTTCC
>DASWTL010000299.1:0-2405 GCA_036402155.1 Sphingobacteriaceae bacterium
ACCGGTTCATTATATACAGCAACATTATATTTTGTCGGAAAATAATAGGTTGTTCCATTATCTGTAACCGAACCTACCCATTCTGCGCGACGTCTGTCTTCGTCCGCAAATTGATCTGTAAGCAGTGAGCTTAAGGATATAGGTGTATTATAATTTGGCGCGCCAGTCAGAGTGAACTGGTAGCCGTCCAAAGTGTTATATCCGGCCAGAACAGGTGGTAATTGCCAAATCGCCTCGACACTGTTCTTAATAAAAACATTGTCTGGTTCGGTAACTAGGAAATATTTCTGCGACTCAATTACTTCCGAAGCCTTTGCTTCGGCATTTTGCCAGTCGTTTGTATATAAATAAACTCTTGCCAGTAAGGCCATAGCCGCGAATTTATTTGGCCTGACTTTTTCTTCGGTAACACTGTTATCGGCGGATAAATAATCACTATTCAACAAAGCTTCGGCTTCTTTAAGGTCGTCGATGATCTGTGTATACACCTCGTTTTTCGATGTGCGGATCGCTCTTCTGTTTACCCGGTAATCAGTAGTTGTAATTAGAGGAACTTCACCGAAAAGGTTAACCAGGTAAAAATGACAAAATGCACGGATAAATTTCGCTTCACCTGTCAATTGATCCTTCATTGCAGGCGTTACACCGGTCGAAGTATTTAGTCCTTCTATAGCAGCATTAGACCTGTAAATATAATTATAGAGGGTTCTCCAAAACGGAACGTTTCCACTATTTAAAGAATTTCTGTAAGCCTGGGAAATAACAATATTATAATCAAAAATAAACGCCTCATAAGCAACGAATTCGTCTGAGGCAAGTGAGCCAACTGCACTGACGCTCATAAAGCCACCGAAAGCACCTTCAGCAATCATATCAGTGTAAATTCCCGTTAGCACCGCCGCCGCATTATCATTATTCGAAAATGCTGAAGAACTAACCAACTGCGTGGTCGGCGGATCAAGCCGAATCATTTTTCTACATCCCGAAGAAAAAGCGATGATCAGTATTATGAGAAAAGAATGTTGTCGTAGTATGTTCATATACTCGTTATTTACTTGAGTTAAAGGGTAATTTGGAGACCGACAGTCAATACTCTTAAAGGCGGTACTGAAGTAAACGATTCCGGATCAAAAATATAGTCGGTGATCGTAACGATATTTTGCCCCTGGACATAAATGCGAGCCTGTTGTAAAGAGAGCTTCTGTTTTAGTCTATTGGGTAATTGATAAGAAAGCGATACATTTTTAAGCCGTGCAAAAGATCCATCTGTCAGGTTATAGTCACTGTTTTTCACATAATCAAAACTCTGGAAAACTTCACCGAATGTTTGCGAATATCTTTGAAAAGGCCGTATATCTCCGGGTTGCTGCCAGCGGTTGGTTATTTCCTTGGGCAAATTAAAATTGAAGAATCCAGGGTGGAATCCCGACATTAATAATGGATTCAGCGACCTCTTTTCGACCACCTGAAAAAAGAAATCTAGTGTGAATCCTTTGTAACTAACACTGTTTTGTATCCCTCCGTAAAATCTGGGTGCCGTATTCAATAGCCCAGTTCTGTCTTCACGAAAAGATGGAGTAAAAGTGGAGTTGCCTTTACTGTCATAAAACTGATACCGTCCTGTCCCAGGGTCAACGCCCGCGAAACGGTAAGCTTTTATAATGCCAATTGGTTGGCCAATCACATAAGTATTATCATACCCGGAGGTTTCGAAGCCCGGGAAGCTATGCAGTTTATTCCTGCTGATTGTAAAGTTTATACTGGTTGACCATTTAAAATCGGGGCTGCTGACGTTCAAGGTGTTTAACGAAAGTTCAAAGCCTGAGTTTTGAACAGTAGCGGGTAAATTATCAGGAATCGAGAAAAAGCCGGTGATACTGGGCAGCCTATATTCCAATAACTGGTTTGAAGATCGGTTCAGAAAATAACTTGCCGATAGTAACAGCCGATCTCGAAAAAATCCCAACTCTATTCCGCCTTCTAATTTTTTTGTCAGTTCCCAGGCAAGCTGAGGATTGAATAATCCGGTGGGAAAAATTCCAACAGTATTCATAAATGGATAATACGAGGGATTGTACAAATCAAGAAATCGGTAGTCACCAATCTTGTCGTTGCCAGTAGTTCCATAACTTCCTCGAAGCTTTGCAAAGCTGACAAATGGCATTGATCCCATAAACTTTTCTTCCGATAGTATCCAACCTACACCCACGGCAGCAAAATTTGCAAATTGATTTTCAGGACCGAAACGCGCGCTGCCGTCCCTTCGTGCTGTAACATTTAACAAATACCTTCCATCGTAATTATAATTTACACGGCCAAAAACTGCGTTATATTTATAATCAGCTCTTGAAACCAGTGCTGTAATATCGGACGCCGCCTGGGGGTTCTCGAGAAGTCCATCGCTT
>DASWTL010000300.1:0-22874 GCA_036402155.1 Sphingobacteriaceae bacterium
TTCGGCACGATCAAGAAAATGATCGATCAGTACACGGTTGCCCGGCAGATCGCCCAAAAGTTTCATTACTGCTTTCTCAAGATCTTCATCGTTGATTACGATGCTCATGCCTTGTCCGCCTAAAACATAACTCGGACGAACCAGTACTGGATAACCGACCTCTTTTGCAACTTCAAGAGCCTCTTCCGCAGTTTCAGCAACACCGTATTTTGGATATGGGATATCAAGTTCTTTCAGAAGATCAGAGAAACGCCCCCGGTCTTCAGCAATGTCCATATTATCATAAGAGGTACCAATGATTTTAATTCCCTTCTCATGAAGCTTACTTGCCATCTTCAAAGCGGTTTGACCGCCCAGCTGTACAATAACTCCTTCAGGCTTTTCATGCTCGATGATCTCACGCACATGCTCCCAGAAAACAGGCTCAAAATAAAGCTTATCAGCCATGTTGAAATCGGTAGATACTGTTTCAGGGTTACAATTGATCATGATAGCCTCGTAACCGGATTCTTTAGCTGCCATTAAGCCGTGTACACAACTGTAGTCGAACTCAATACCCTGACCGATACGGTTAGGACCTGAACCAAGTACTATGATTTTCTTTTTATCCGAAACTACCGATTCGTTCTCATCCTCGAATGTCGAATAATAATAGGGTGTTTTAGCCTGGAACTCCGCAGCACAGGTGTCAACCATTTTAAACACCCTTGATATCCCCAGTTCTTTCCGGCGGTCATAGACCTCATCTTCGGTAACATTACCCAATAACCAGGCAATCTGCGCATCAGAAAATCCTTTCTGCTTTAAGATCAGGAAGAAATCTTTTGGAATGTTATTTAATGCATAACGCTTAAGCTCCTGTTCAAGCGTTACCAGCTCCTGTATCTGTACCAGGAACCATTTATCAATATGAGTTGCTTTACGTATCGATTCTAACGGTACGCCTAAGCTAAATGCGTCTTTAATATGGAAAAGCCTGTCCCAGCTTGGATGCTCCAGGCTGTGCATAATGAGCTCCAGATTCTTACTTTGTCTTCCGTCAGAGCCAAGCCCTAACCTGTTGGTTTCCAGACTCTGACAGGCCTTCTGAAGCGCTTCAATGAACGTACGTCCAATGGCCATTACCTCACCAACCGATTTCATTTGCAGGCCAAGTTCCTTATTGGCGCCTTTAAACTTATCAAAGTTCCATCTTGGTATTTTAACTATGACATAGTCGAGCGTTGGCTCAAAATATGCTGACGTTGTTTTAGTGATCTGATTTTCTAATTCATCCAGGTTATATCCTATGGCCAGCTTGGCAGCAATCTTCGCAATCGGATAGCCCGTTGCTTTTGATGCCAATGCCGATGAGCGGGAGACACGCGGATTTATTTCTATCGCTATGATATCTTCCGTTGCCGGATCAACAGAAAACTGAACATTACAGCCGCCTGCAAAGTTACCAATGGCACGCATCATCCGCATGGCCTGGTTCCGCATATCCTGGTAACAACGGTCGCTCAGCGTCATAGCCGGCGCTACTGTAATTGAGTCGCCCGTATGAATACCCATCGGATCGAAATTCTCAATAGAGCAGATGATAATGACGTTATCTTTACTATCACGAAGTAACTCAAGCTCAAATTCTTTCCAGCCGAGTACTGCTTTTTCAACAAGTACTTCATGCGTTGGCGATGCCTGCAACCCACGGCTTAGCGCAGCATCGAATTCTTCCTTCTTATGCACAAATCCGCCGCCGCTGCCGCCAAGAGTATAAGACGGGCGAATTACTAATGGGAAACCAATCTCCTGGGCTGCTTCTTTTCCTTCAAGAAAAGAGTTAGCAATTTTCGACTTGGCGACACCAACTCCGATATCAACCATTAGCTGGCGGAACTCTTCACGATTCTCAGTCTTCTCAATCGCTGCAATATCAACCCCGATTATTTTCGTATTATACTTTTTCCAGATACCTCTTTCATCCGCCTCCTTACATAGATTTAATGCGGTCTGGCCACCCATGGTTGGCAATACAGCATCAATTTTACGTTCCTGAAGAATCTTTTCAATACTATCTACTGTCAGCGGCCACAGATAAACATGATCTGCAATCACTTTATCAGTCATGATAGTGGCGGGATTAGAATTAATTATGGATACTTCGATACCTTCATCTTTTAATGAAAGCGCAGCCTGTGATCCTGAATAATCAAATTCACATGCCTGGCCAATAATAATTGGTCCTGATCCGATAATTAGTACTGAATGAATGGAGGTGTCTCTTGGCATAGGGTTTTAGAACAAAAAAAGTCAAAAGTCTTAATGAACTTTGTGACAAACCGAGATTTCTATGCAATGAAAAATCCCGACTGGATGTCGGGGTGCAAAGATAGATATTAAAATTGAAAACCGCTATGTCTTCACTTGCTAATTGAGAAATTTACCGGCAAAGTGTATTTAACTCTTACAGGAATGCCATTCTGAATGCCGGGCTCCCATTTTGGCGACCGTTTTAAAACGCGGATAGCTTCATCCTCTAAAGCATGATGCGGGGAACTTACCACCTGGATATTGGTTAAACTACCGTCTTTTTCAACGATATAACTAAGTAAAACGCGTCCGTTAATTCCCCAGCTCCGCGCCTCCGCCGGATATTTAATATTTTTGGAAAGAAACTCTCCGAAAGCTTTTTCTCCCCCTGGGAACTTTGGTAAAACATCTTTTACAGTATATTCAACCACTTTTCCATCTGGGTTAAAGCTCTTTCCGGATATAAACGTGCCTTTATCATAGTTATCCTCAAAAGTAGTCCCCTCTTCTATAATAGTGCCTTTCCATATTCCATGCCGAACGCCGTCAGCATAATTTCCTTCTTCAGTAATTTTCTTCGTTGATTCTTTTAAATAACCGCTGCCGTCTTTTACCAATTGTACCCCGGTAGAATCGAAATAGTTCATCAGCTTGAATTTTAAACTTCCTTTACTTTTTTCGGATGGGTTTGGAGCGTTATAATCTAATTCCTTCATCAATCGCCCGTTCGGATAATAGTAATAAGCAGCGCCAACAGGCAAGTTTTTTTGATAGGTAACGTGCTGCACTTTCCTTCCCTGTTTATCAAAGGTAATGCTCGGGCCTTCCCAAATAACCTTTGGCCAATAAATAGAAGCTGTACCTATTAATTTACGCACGCTGTTCGGATAAAACTCGGTGACCTTATAATAAACAGACCCAGAATCCGGCTCATTCACAATACGCATAAAATCTGCACTGTCTTTATCATTGACAAAACGGCCATTATTTTTTAAAAAATAAATCTTTCCGCTTTGCGAATAGCTTTCAAAGCTGAGGATAATGAAAATAATGGCAAGAAATTTTTTCATACTCTAAACTATGAAATAATCGGCATAATGTATTTCGATATCAGGCTTTTCATTATTTCCTTAAATAAAATTAGAGAAGCACCTCTCGAATATCAAACTTACGATGTGGATGCAATTGTGCCAAAAAATGACTGGCTTTGACCGGAATTGACGGCTCATGACGGGTTTGTTGTGCCATCCTTGTCTCATCCCTGTTCCTTCCTTGTGTGGTGGATGGGTACGGTGAGCTCTACCGGAAGTGTTATTTGCCAAAAATTTAATCGAAATCTTATATCGCTTGATTCCTTCTCCACTTAAAAACTTTTCATAATACGCAATGTTATCCACACAAATGACACACATCATGAAAAGAATACTAATTACATGTATTGCATTGACCGGAATTATTTCCGGATGTGCAACAGTTCAATCTATTGTAAGATCAAGTTTTCCATATTCTGCAACACTTATCATTCCGGCATCTACGCGGACAGGATCAACGCAATCTGCAGTAAGCACATTGACCAGCGCCGATCAGATATTCACAGGTCAGGGAACTACCGGATCAACACAATCACTTCGTATTGCTTCAGCGCGAATTAATTCAGTAAATCCCTCCAGTCAGAGCCTTGGGGTTTTAAGCTCGGTGCGAATTTATTTAACACGGTCAGATGGTTCAGGAGAAATTCTTGTTGCATCCAGGAATGATATTTCCTCAGGTACCGGTAATTCTTTAGTTCTGGATACTGATAACTCCAGGTTTTTAGACGACTATATTAACGGAGGTGGAGCAAGAGTTCGAATGGAATATGTATTACGTCAATCACTGAATGTTGATGTGAGCGTACGTGCAAGTCTTACCTTTTCTACAACAGCCCAATAAATACTGGTTTTAATATTCGTTATGCAAAATCCTCATGCGTTAACAGCACGGGGATTTTTTTTTAACAAAATACTCATTTATTAACTGAATATCTTACTAAAGATCAGCTTCTGAGTAAATATATACCTTATTTTTATGGCTTGTTAGAATGGTCTATATTCAAAAGGTGGATACTCACAACCAAATAAAAAAAATAGCTATAGTCGGACCGGAATCAACCGGCAAATCAACACTGGCAGAACAGTTAGCCGCGCATTACAACACGGTTTGGGTGCCTGAATATGCAAGGGGATACTGCGAAAACCTAACCGAACCGTGCAACTTGCAGGATGAGATCAATATGTTCTATGGTCAGCTTGCACTTGAAAAAGAAAAACTTCCATTAGCCAATCAACTTCTTATTTGCGACACAACCTTTTTAACAGTTAAGATCTGGAGCGAACATGTATTCGGAAAAGCTCCCCGGGAGGTTTTGGAAATGCTTGGCAAACACTCCTATGATCATTATTTACTCATGGATATTGACACCCCTTGGGAAGATGATCCGCTTCGTGACTTCCCACATCTACGCACTTATTTTATGGAGGTATGGCATACCGAACTAAAATCGTTAAACGCAGAATATAGTGTAATATCCGGCATCGGTGCCGCCCGGCTTCAGAATGCTATATCGGTAATAGATCAGGTTCTGATCTAGAAACAGCCAATCTATTCTTATCTTAATAAAAAAATCTTTGTGTATGCAACGCTGCAAAAGCTGCTGCGTCATTTAATCAGAAAGCGCGATAAACTTGAAAGCTGTTTACATAGATCAGCATTCTGACCTGGTGGTTGAATGCAAAAATGGAAATCGGAAATCTCAGTATCAATTGTACAAGCTGTATTCAAAAGCTATGTTCAATATCGCCATGCGCATATTAAACAAAGAAGATGAAGCCGCTGATGTATTGCAGGAAGCGTTTATTGATGTGTTTGCAAGAATTAATGACTTCCGGCAGGAAACTACCTTCGGACTTTGGATGAAACAAATTGTTATCAACAGGTCGATCAGTCAGTTAAGAAAACGAAGAGTTGAGCTGGTGGACTTAGATGACAGTGATGTTGAGGAACTTGTTGATGAAGAGCCGGTTGATTATGAAGAACAAGAATTGCAGGTACAGCAGGTTCATAAAGCTATGCAGGCGCTTCCGGATGGATATCGGGTCATAATCTCCCTGTACCTGCTGGAAGGTTATGACCATGAGGAGATTGCGCATATCCTCAAAATAAGTGTGAACACTTCAAGAACACAATTTATGCGTGCTAAAAGAAAATTAGTAGAAATTTTAAAGAATAACGGATTTAGTTACAATTAAAAAGATCATGAGCAAAAGATTAGAAGATTTTATCCGGGAGAACAAAAAAGAACTGGACCATTTTGAACCGCCCGCGGATCTGTGGAATAGAATTGAACAGGAGCTTCAGGTTAAGAACCATACTACGGTAAAAAAGGAGCGGGTCATCAAAGTTAGCTTCCTGCTAAAAGCAGCGGCTACGGTAATTATTATGCTGAGTGTTACGATTTTATTATGGCGCTATCAGTACAACGAAACCTTAATCAGCAGTATTGACCCGGAGCTTGGTAAACAACAGGTTTATTATGCTTCACTTATTGAAAGCAAGCAAACCGAGCTTAAACAACTGG
Source organism: Sphingobacteriaceae bacterium (assembly GCA_036402155.1). Lineage (GTDB taxonomy): Bacteria > Bacteroidota > Bacteroidia > Sphingobacteriales > Sphingobacteriaceae > DASWTL01. The sequence goes on from DASWTL010000300.1 coordinate 5,909, forward strand.
AAAAAGAAGAGCCGGAACTTTACCGTACATTCTCATCTGAACTTAATAAGATGGAACAGAGCTATCAGCAATTACAAAAAGAATTGCCGAAAAGCCCGAATCAGGAGCGTACCGTGAAAGCGATGATAAACAACCTGGAGATCCAGATTCAGGTATTGAACCAGCAATTACAAATTATTCAGCAGATTAATGATTTAAAAAGAGGAGGACAAACAAATGAACAATCCATATAAATATTTAATTACTGCCTGTATTGTTTTAATAATACAATCAGCCGCAGCACAACAGCTAAAAGTGAACCCTAAAGAGCCGGTCGTAGTTCAGCCCAAAGTCGCACCGGTACCGCCTGCTGTTCCTGATAGGACTATAAAAATTGAGGCGGCTTTAAGGAATGCTGAGAAATGCATTAAAGATGCGGAATTAAAAATAAACGCATTAAAACTGGATGAAAAATTCCTTGCCACAATTGATAAAAAAACCCACAACCTTATCCGGAATAATGATCTGAAACTTAACCTCCAAAAGGAATTACTTAAGCTAAACGAATTGAAATTTGGAAGAGAAAGCGAAATAAAAAAACCGTATGACACCGGCTGGACCTCAGTTATTGGACCTTCAGCAATAATAGAGAAACAAAAACAGGTTTCTAAAACATATAAGGTTAATTCAAAAGATAAATTATCAATTAATAACCAGTACGGCCGCATTACTGTGAACACATGGAAAAAGCGGGAAATCAAGGTTGATATTTCTATTAAATCTTTCGAGACATCCGAAAGTAAAGCCCAGGAGCTTTTAGATGGCGTAACCATTTCAGAAAGCAAACAGGGGAATGTAATTAGCTTTAAAACAACTATTGAAAGAAAATCACGGGGTTGGGGTACCATTAAACGTAACAATGAACCTGATGTTAAGCGCGGCATTGAAGTGTTTTATACCGTTTATATGCCTGCAGAAAATGCGCTGGATATTACCAACTTACATGGGAATGTAGTGCTTCCTGATTTGAAAGGACCAGTTAATTTAACTACCTCATACAGCTCTTTAAATGCACAGAACCTGGAAAATTCAACAAATAAAATTAATATGAATTATGGCTCAGCTACCATTGAATCCCTCTCAGGAAATCTCAATATTTCATATGGTAGCTTAAATCTGGTAAATGCAGATAAGTTAAATGCTAATATCAGGTATAACAGCAGTGCAAAAATCAATAAGCTTACAAATAATGCTAACCTTGAGATAAGGTACACGCCCGCATTTAAGATCAATGAGGTAGATAAAAATGTGGACAACTTATTGATTAACTCTTCTTATTCGGGTATTACCCTGGGATTTGATAAAACAGCCAACTATAATTTTGAAGTAACGGTTAGTTATAGCGGATTTAAATATGACAATAAGAGAATAGTCATTACAGACAAGTCTCCCGATGAAAAACACAGAGGATTTGTTCCTACAAACAGCTATAAAGGATATTACGGATCAGGAGCTAAAAATTCATCTATTGTTATAAAGTCGAGTTACGGAGCAGGAGTTAGTTTTTTATAAGAAATAATTGAATGTATGTGAAACCTTCATGGGCCCATGAAGGTTTTTGTTATTTTACTGTACAAAAGTTCATATTTTCGCTGAAATTATTTTTTCTATGGAATGGCTTACTGATCCTCAGATCTGGATATCGTTAATTACACTTACAGTTCTTGAAATAGTATTAGGAATAGATAACATCGTTTTTATCTCTATTTTATCCGGAAAGCTTCCCGAAAGCCAGCAAAAAAAGGCCCGGCAACTGGGATTGGCACTGGCAATGATTACACGGGTACTTTTGCTTTTATCACTTACCTGGATAATGAAACTAACCACCCCGCTGTTTAACGTAGGTGAGTGGATTGGTTTAACCGAAGGTGCATGGCATGAAAAGTTGGCTATTTCCGGTCGGGATCTTATTCTTTTGATTGGCGGCTTATTCCTTATTTATAAAAGCACTGCAGAAATTCATGAAAAGCTGGAAGGCGAAGAGCATGAGACTAATACCAAAGCTGTACATACGTTCTCATCCGTAATTCTCCAGATCTTGATCTTGGATGTTGTTTTCTCGTTAGATTCGGTTATAACAGCTGTGGGTATGGCCGACAATATTGGGGTAATGATTGCAGCGGTAATAATAGCAGTGGCTGTGATGTTGGTATCTGCCGGTTCAATAAGTCATTTTGTGAATCAGCATCCGACCGTTAAAATGCTGGCTCTGTCATTTTTATTATTGATCGGGGTTTCATTGCTTGCAGAAAGCCTTGAGCAACATATACCAAAGGGTTACATTTACTTCGCCATGGCATTCTCAGTATTGGTAGAGATGCTTAATTTAAAGATGAAAGCAAAATCGAAACCGGTTAAACTGCATAATTCACCCGAAGAACCTGTACATCACAAAAAAGTATAGTTACATTACCCGGCAAAGTAATCCCTTTAAATATTCGCCTTCCGGGAACGATGCTCTAACGGGATGGTCTTCGGGCTGGGAGAATTGATCGATAAACTGTACTTCTTTGCCTGCATCTAAAGCTGCCCAGGCAAGTATTTGTTTAAACAACTCAATACTTACAGCACCGGAGCATGAGAATGTTGCCAGAAGTCCGCCCTGGTTTAATAATAACATCGCCAGTCGGTTAAGATCCTTATATGCCCGTGATGCCTTGTTCAGAGCGGAACGTGACGGGGCATACTTGGGAGGGTCAAGAATGATGATATCAAATTTTTCACCCGCATCTTTAAATATACGCAGCTGCTTATTCACATCAGCCTGAATGGCCTGATGCTTTAATTCCTGAAACCCATTGAGTTCAATATTTTTCTGTAGTGTACTTATGGCCAGCAGAGAACTATCAATACTAACAACCTCAGCAGGAGATTTTTGAAGGCAGTTTAAAGAGAACCCCCCGGAGTACGAAAAACAGTCGAGCACCCGTTTATTTTTGGCATAAAATGCCACTTTCTGACGGTTGTTCCGCTGATCGCAATAAAATCCTGACTTCTGACCTTCCGAGATATTCACCATGTACCTGATGCCGTTTTCCCTGATCTCTAAAAAATCCGGTGGAGCATCCCCCCAGGCAACACCACCAATCTCACCCAGGCCTTCATGTGCACGGGCAGATATATCGCTTCTGTCAAAAATTCCTTTGGGATTTAATAGCACCCTTAATTCATCAAGAACCAAATCCTTGATCTTTTCAATGCCTGATGTCAGAATCTGGACAGATAAATAATCAGCAAAGCGATCAACAATAAGACCGGGAAGATAATCCGCTTCACTAAAAATCAATCTGCAGGTATTGGTTTGATCATCTTCAAGCAAATGCTGACGGGCCTTTACAGATTGCTGTATCCGGGTTCTCCACCAGCTTTCGTCAACCATAATTTCAGGATCCCACTCCAGCAACCGAACTGCTACCCGGGAGTTGGAATTATAGAAACCATAAGCCAAAAAGTTATGGTCATGATCAGCAACTGTAACCAGATCTCCGTTATCGGGCTTACCTGATATTTGTTCAATTGCCCCTGAAAAAACCCATGGGTGCAACTGACGGGCTGCCTTTTCTTTGCCTTTCTTTAATCTTACAGTATACATGCTGCAAAACTAATAGATTACACCCTTTTTCCTAATTTTGTGGTTACACATCTGAGGTACGGCTTAAAAAAGTTATTTCTGTGCCGTAACTTCTTAAAGAATTTTAAACCAGATGAAATATGTGAATTTTACCGGAGACCCCTCTATCACGCCTGATGATTTTTTTATGAATGAGGCCATAAAAGAGGCTTATAAAGCTCTTGATCTGGATGAAATTCCTATCGGTGCCGTCATAGTCTCCAACGGACGGATTATAGGCCGTGGTCATAACTTAACAGAACAGCTTAATGATGTAACAGCCCATGCGGAAATGCTGGCTTTCACTGCTGCAGCCAATTACCTGGGTGGGAAATATTTAAAAGACTGCACTTTATATGTTACTGTGGAACCGTGCGTCATGTGCGCGGGGGCGTCATACTGGACACAGATCAGCCGTATTGTTTTCGGCGCTTATGATCCTCAGCGTGGGTTTTCCAGGCTGAACCAGGTAATTACCCATCCTAAAACAGTTATTACAGGTGGATTAAAGGAAAATGAATGCGCCAGTTTAATTCGTGACTTTTTTACAAAACGCAGAAACAAAACTTGACGTTTAACTGAACAAACTCTGTCCGCGTAAGTTATATTTGCATATGTTTTTTGTTAAACCTTTAATTTAAAAGAAAATGGCATTCGAATTACCTGCGTTACCATACGCAACCGACGCTCTGGAACCACATATTGATAAAACCACTATGGAGATCCACCATGGGAAACACCACCAGGCTTATGTAGATAACCTGAATAAGGCTCTGGCAGGCACAGATGGTGAGAATAAGAAGATAGAGGAAATAATGGCGAGTATTTCAAAATATCCGGTAGCAGTTAGAAATAATGGCGGCGGACATTATAATCACAGCCTTTTCTGGACAATTATGTCACCAAACGGCGGTGGGTCACCTTCCGGCGAACTGGCAGCTGCAATCGATTCTGCATTTGGATCATTCGATGACTTCAAGAAGAAATTTGCGGAAGCCGGAGCTACCAGATTTGGATCAGGCTGGGCATGGTTAACTGTTGCTAACGGAAAGCTGGAGGTAAGTTCTACACCCAACCAGGACAATCCGTTAATGGATATTGCTGATGTTAAAGGCACTCCAATCCTTGGAATGGACGTTTGGGAACATGCTTACTATTTAAAATATCAAAACAAACGCCCTGATTACATTGCCGCTTTCTGGAATGTAATTGACTGGGAAGCTGTTGCAGAGCGGTTTGCTAAAGCAAAGTAAACTCTAAAACAATTTTATCTCATTTGAAGTAGTGTATAGAAATATATACTACTTTTTTTTTGATTATTGGTTTAATGTTTTACAAATACCTAGTATAACGTTGTACATCTTAACTTCGAACTACATGAAAAAATTAACCTTACCCTTTGCGCTTTTTGCAGTTACATTACTATCAGGTTGCGAAATTATTGGTGATATATTCCAGGTGGGATTTTATGCAGGAATATTCATTGTAATAGCTGTGATCCTTTTAATTGTTTTTCTCTTCAGAAGATTCAGAGGATAGGTTTCAGCAGCATCGCTAACACACAAAAAATCAGGTGTACTCATTCCTATATGAACAGGCACACCTGATTTTCAAAAATTATACTACTCTACAGTAACAGATTTTGCAAGATTTCTTGGCTGATCGACATTACATCCGCGCATAACTGCTATATGATAAGATAACAGTTGCAGTGGCACAGTTGCAAGTAATGGTAAAAATGCTTCATCTGTATCCGGTATTTCAATAATATAATCTGCCATTTTCTTTACTTCGGTATCTCCTTCAGTAACAATAGCAACAACTACACCTTTACGGGCTTTAACCTCCTGGATATTACTGATCACCTTTTCATAAGAAGAACTCTTAGTGGCGATAAACACAACAGGCATCTCAGCATCAATTAATGCAATTGGGCCATGTTTCATTTCTGCCGCCGGATAGCCTTCTGCATGTATGTAGGAGATCTCCTTAAGTTTTAATGCGCCCTCTAATGCCACCGGAAAAGCGCTTCCTCTGCCTAAGAAAATACAGTTACGAGCATCTTTCAAGTCGGAAGATATCTGTTTTATTTTTTCATCCGACTGAAGGCATTTTTCAACCAGTTCAGGTATGCCATCAAGTTCGGTTAAAAGATTAACAAGCTTGCTTTGCGAAATTGTGCCTCTTTGCTGAGCCATATAAAAAGCCATCAGCGTAAGCACCGTAACCTGTGCAGTAAAGGCTTTTGTAGATGCCACACCAATTTCAGGACCGGCGTGTGTGTAAACACCGGCATGCGTAATTCGTGGTATTGATGAGCCAACTACATTGCATATCCCGAATATGGTAGCGCCTTTCTCTTTAGCAAGTTCAATGGCTGCCATGGTATCTGCTGTTTCCCCCGACTGAGATATAGCAATTACAATATCCTTTTCAGATATGATCGGATTTCGATACCTGAACTCAGAAGCATACTCTACTTCAACCGGAATACGCGCATACTCTTCAATTAAATATTCCCCAACTAATCCTGCATGCCACGAAGTTCCGCAGGCAACAATAATTATTCTGTCAACATTCTTCAGCTTCTCCGCATACTCCTTTATTCCGCCAAGCTGCACCATTCCTTGTTTTGGATAGATTCGGCCCCTCATACAATCGCGTATAGACCGCGGCTGCTCGTAGATCTCCTTTAACATGAAGTGGTCATAACCACCTTTTTCAAGCATTTCAAGCTTAAGCTCCAAATGCTGTATATAAGGAGTTTGAACCACATTATTTATATTCTTAACAATAAGTTCATCGCGCTTAACAAATGCGATCTCATTGTCTTTCAGATAAATTACATTTTTTGTGTATTCTACTATGGGAGATGCGTCTGATGCAATAAAATATTCGCCATCACCAACGCCAACCACCATTGGACTACCTTTTCGCGCAGCAATGATCTCGTCAGGCTCATCTTTGCTCATAATGACAATGGCATAGGCGCCGATCACTTCATTCAGGGCAATCCGAACAGCCTCAAAAAGGTCCAGCTGGGTTTCTTTCTGAATTTGTTCTATTAAATGGATCAGGACCTCAGTATCGGTATCACTCTTAAACTCATGCCCCTGTGCAACTAGCTCACTTTTTAGTGTCGCATAATTTTCAATGATCCCGTTATGGATGATAGCCAGCCGCGAGTCCCCTGACATATGAGGATGGGAATTCCGGTCTGATGGCTCACCATGTGTTGCCCACCGGGTATGGCCCATTCCTACCGTACCGTGACGGTCCATCCCTTCGGTAAAAGCCTCAAGATCACTTACTTTACCTGCTTTTTTATAAATATTCAGGCTGCCGTCCATAAGCGCTACCCCAGCGCTGTCATATCCCCGGTATTCCAACCGGTGTAAGCCTTTTATAATAATGGGCCACGCCTGGCGATGACCGATATATCCAACAATTCCACACATAAGAGTTTATAAAAAGTAATGCCGGCAATTTACAAAAAGCCGGCATCGTATTATAATAGTTAACCTCTATTAATTGTTTGTTTTGGTATAAATGATATTTAATTTCATTTTATACGTCGGATTACCTTTTGTACCCAGGATACTTCGGCTGGCAATAGTAGCCGAGGGGAAAATAGCTGTGCCCCTGTCGGCGGTAAAATCTGCAGGCGCAATAAATGTATCATACTGTTTGATCTTACCGTTAACAATATCCTGCACATATGATGTTATCGCGAATGTGTACCGTTTAGTTGTGCTGTTATAAAAACCACCAAAATCTCCTTCTCCAATAGCCCGGGGATCTGAACTGCTTAAATCAGGTACCTGCTGACGCTGGTTAGCAATATCGGTTCTGTATAGGATCAACCGTTTGGCTGGATTAAATGGAGCGGTACCACCTTCTACATCTATGATCAGATCGGCTTTATTAATAGTTATCTTTCCTAACTCCCTTAATTTAGTAAGGTAAGGAAAATTAACCTTGGTCCGCAGTCCGGCAAGCCCCTGAACGTACGTAGTTTGAAATTGCTGATCAGGATTATTTAATTGAGCTGCAATAGGTGTACCTGCATAATTATGTGAAAAGTTTGAAGCTACCGGTGTAACGCCACTTGCCTGTATTTTAAAATTAAGCATCGTGGTATCTTTAGCAGTGCCATTCTCGCTTTTATAATAAATTTCTAATCCACTGGAATTATCATTGGTAAGATCAAAATACATAACGCCGCCACTTCCGGTAGTTTGTGCCTTATCAATGGTAATATATAATCCCTTTATAAAATTGGCAAATGCCGTTTGATCTGCAAAGTTAGCAGGAACACCATTCAGAAAATTGCCCGATATAAAAGATGAGCTTATAGGAATACGAATATGAGGAGCTTTATTTTTCTGCACATCCGGTTTACCGGTAACGATCTCAGTTACTTTAACACTATCCTTAAATGAAACTCTCACGGATTTAGTGCCAATAACAGTACTATTAAAATTGAATGTGCTGCGATTTGAATAGGATGTATTACCATCAAGTTTGGTTTGCAACTGATGTACATTGACTTTATACGATGATTGTAAAGAATCTCCATAAAAATCAGCATACTTCAATACAAGAACAGCCGAATCGAGTACTGGGTTAGTGCCGAATGTTTGATTATTGGACGGTAACGATAAAGAAAGAGCAATATTAGCCTCTGTAGTTCCGAAAACAGGATCGTTCATATACCCCATAGGATATTTTCCTAATGAGGTAGTTTGTACGGTGTCTTCTGGTACTGTACGCGATATAATCGTTGCTGTATCAACAAGCGTCCCGTTAATAGCATAATCAGGATCCACTTCCAAGCCGATATTATCCGGATTGTTACACGCACTTAAAATAAAAAGACTTATCAACAGGGTTAATAAGTCTTGTTTGATATATTTCATAAAATAACTCTCTTATTAAGCTAAAGAAACAAGCTCCTCGTTTGCAATTTCTTCGTAAAGGTTATAATAATTTTCGAAATCAGAAGTCTGATCGTATCCTAAAGTTGGTTTAGCAGCTTTTTTAACAAAGTTTAACATTTCATCATTCACTTCTGCATCACCAATAACAAACGCATCAGAATAATTTATAGCTCCTTTATAAAGTGAGTCACAGTCTGCATTTGCAAAATCTGACGTATGACTTGCAGTCATATCAGTCATAATAGCTTTAGTAGCAAAGTTCGGATCCAGCGACTCGCTGAACGTATCATTATAAATTGAATAAACTACTTTAGAGTTTTTAAAGGTCGGATCGTTTTTATACGTAGTTTTTAAATAAACCGGAACCAGGGCACTCATCCATCCATGGCAATGAACCACATCCGGCGCCCATCCTAATTTCTTCACAGTTTCCAGGGCTCCTTTGCAGAAAAAGATGGTACGTTCATCATTGTCTGAATAGAACTTGTTATTAGTATCCCGGAATACGTACTTACGTTGAAAATATTCCTCATTATCCAGGAAGTATACCTGCATACGTGCTGAGGGTATTGAAGCCACTTTAATAATTAATGGATTATCATTATCGTTTATAATGATGTTCATTCCGGAAAGCCTGATCACTTCATGTAAGCGGTTGCGCCTTTCATTAATATTGCCAAATCTTGGCATTAAGATACGGATCTCATAACCTTTGTCCTGCATGGCCTGAGGAAGTTGTCGTGTAATTTCTGATATCTTACTTAGTTCGAGGAAAGGCGACATCTCGTGCGTAATAAACAGTAATTTCGTTTTTGCCATTCTCCAATTTTTTAGTTAAGGAAAGAATTTTAGAACTGCAAATATAAGCAAAATATATGATATAATTGATTTAAGCAAGTTCTTTTTGGTAGTAATTAAAGAATTGCTCACTTTTGGCCCTTAAATTTTTGTCCACACCATTGAAAATTTTTACCACCCGCACAGCGCTTTCTGAATATCTTTCAGTTGAAAGAGAACAAGGTAAATCAATTGGGTTTGTGCCTACCATGGGGGCCTTACATGAAGGTCATCTTTCGCTTATAAGAACCGCTGCTGAAAAAAGTGATCTGGTGGTGGTAAGCATTTTTGTTAATCCTACCCAGTTTAACGATTTAAATGACCTGAAAAAGTATCCCAGACCCATTGAATCGGATCTGGAGAAATTAAAATCTGTAAAATGTGACGTGCTGTTTATGCCTGAAGTGAGTGAGATGTATTCCGGAGATGAGATTTGGGAACCCCAGTTAGACGGGTTGGATACCATTCTTGAAGGAAAACAAAGAACGGGGCATTATAAAGGGGTTACGCAGATCGTAAAAAAACTTTTAGATGTAGTTAACCCTAACCTGGTCTTTTTCGGACAAAAAGATTATCAACAGTTCCTGATTATTTCAAAAATGGTGTCAAATTCCGGAATGAATATGGAAATAGTCATGTGTCCCACGGTCCGCGAAAAAGATGGCCTTGCCATGAGCTCCAGAAATATACATCTGTCTGATGAGGAACATCAGGTTGCGTTAACCTTATCAAGAGTACTTAAACAGGCAAAAACTGATTTTACAACCTTGTCCATTCCGGAAGTAAAAGCAAAGGCAATAAAAACATTAACGTCAACACCCGGCTTAACATTGGAATATTTTGATATCTGTGATGGATCCAGTCTTCAGCCTGTCATAACAAAAGATTCTGACAGCATTATCGCCCTTATGGCGGCCCGGGTTGGCACTACCAGGCTTATAGATAATATCATAATCAGGTAATTTATTCTATTACAGCTCCATGGCCGTGCTTAAGTTACCCTATTCCGCACAAGTTTTCCTAATTTTGTAAAATGATAATTGAGATCTTAAAATCAAAAATTCATCGGGCTAAAGTTACGCAGGCAGAATTAAACTATACTGGCAGCATTACCATTGATGAAGATTTGATGGATGCAGCCAACATTCTTGTGAATGAAAAAGTGCAGATAGTGAATAATAACAATGGTGCACGTTTTGAAACATATGTTATTAAGGGGGAGCGTGGATCCGGAACTATTTGCCTGAATGGCGCAGCGGCACGATTAGCACAAGTTGGGGATATTATTATAATCATGACATTTGCTCAAATGCCTTATGAGGACGCGAAACTATATAGTCCTAAGCTTGTTTTCCCTGATGAAAACAATAAGCTGATTAAATAAAAAATGTGTATAGCTCTTTCCTGTCCATTCTAAAATATTTGCTTTTACTTGGCGTGGGTATAGCCTTTTTATACCTGGCATTTCGTGAACAGGATACTGAAAAATTACTATCAGATCTTTTAAGGGCTGACTATCGATGGGTTGTAATTTCCGGTGTTGCCTGCCTTCTTTCTCACTTTTTCAGGGCATTAAGGTGGAAAATGCTAATTACACCACTGGATCATAAGCCCAAACTACAGCATACTTTTGCAGCAGTAATGGTAGGCTATCTTGCCAACCAGGCACTGCCAAGGCTTGGCGAGGTATCCAAATGTGCTACCCTATCAAAGGCTGAAAATATCCCGGCAGATCAGCTGATCGGAACGGTAGTTACAGAACGTATCTGCGACACTATCATGCTGCTTATTGTGACAATACTTTCACTCATTTTTCAATATGACCATATTGCAGGCTTTATATTCGGCATTGTTAACCAGATAATGGTCAATCCAAACAAAATACTTTATCTGTCGATCTTCGGGGGCAGCATTGTTTTCTTAATAATCGCTTACCTGTTGCTTAAGGAAGAACTTGTAAGATTCCCCATGAAGGTTTATAATTTCATGAAAGGGATGAAAAACGGGCTATTGTCTATCATGAAAATAAAACGCATTAAGCTATTTGTTTTTTACTCCGCAATGATCTGGGTGATGTACTTCTTATCAACCTACCTATGTTTCTTTGCTTTAGATTCAACGGCACATCTTGGGTTTGGGGCGGCGCTGGCCACACTTCTGTTTGGAAGCATTGGAATGACCATACCTGTGCAGGGTGGTATTGGCACGTATCATTATATGGTAGCCCAGGGTTTACTTGCTTACTCAATAAGTAAAAGCGACGGATTGGCCTATGCAACAATCATTCACTCGTCACAAGCTCTAATAATCCTTGTTACCGGATCAATTAGTTTAATTTTTCTTATGTTAGTTTCTTCAAAAATGCAGTTAAAGAAAGCCAATGCAGAACTCAGATCTTCTTAAGAATAAGATAGTAAACCCCGACCATTTAAAAGGTCTTATTGAAAGCTGGAAGTTACAGCATAAAAAAATCGTGTTTACCAATGGATGTTTTGACCTTTTACATCTTGGACATATTGATTATTTGGTTAAAGCCGCTGATCTGGGTGATAAATTAGTGATCGGATTAAACTCTGACCGATCTACCCGGCAGTTAAAAGGTGATCACAGACCTATAAATAATGAGGAATCCCGTTCTGCCATTCTGGCTGCATTGTTTTTTGTTGATGCGGTTGTATTGTTTGATGAAGAAACTCCAACTAATTTAATTGATCTGGTTAAGCCCGATATCCTGGTTAAGGGATCCGATTACAAAGTTAATGAAATAGCGGGCGCCGATATAGTTACAGCCTCAGGTGGCGAAGTTCGTTTGATTGACTATTTACCAGGATATTCTACCACTGCAATCGAGAAAAAAATTAAAAACTCAGGATAGTTTAAAACTTGCATCGGGAGATGGTGTTTTATGATTAACTAATCATAACCGCCGGTGAAATAAATTTAATTGCTATCTTGTTTGTATCGGCAACATCCGGATTGATCTTTTTAATTACCAACTATGCGATTTGAATTTACTGCAGAACAACTCTTAATTCAGCGGACTGCCCGTGATTTTGCTCAGCAGGAATTGAAACCAGGCGTAATAGAACGTGATGAACACCAAAAATTTCCGGCTGAACAAATTAAAAAACTAGGCGAATTGGGTTTCATGGGAATGATGGTGGATCCTTTATATAATGGTTCGGGATTGGATGCCGTTTCTTACATGCTTACCATCAAAGAGTTATCAAAAATTGATGCATCAGCGGCGGTAGTGGTATCAGTAAATAATTCGCTGGTTTGCTATGGCCTTGAGGAATACGGTACTGAATATCAAAAAGAAAATTTCTTAAAGCCACTTGCTGCAGGAGAAAAGATCGGGGCATTTTGTCTTTCTGAGCCAGAAGCAGGATCAGACGCCACATCACTGAGAACCACAGCCATTGATATGGGAGACCATTACTTACTCAATGGCACCAAGAATTGGATCACGAACGGAAGTTCCGCATCTACTTATCTTGTAATCGCCCAAACCGATGCAGCCAAACGTCATCAGGGAATAAATGCATTGATTGTGGAGAAAGGGATGGAGGGATTTACAATCGGTCCAAAAGAAAACAAACTTGGAATACGCGGATCAGACACACATTCATTAATGTTTTCTGATGTTAAGATTCCAAAAGAAAACCGTATCGGAGAGGAAGGTACAGGTTTCCGCTTTGCAATGAAGACCCTGGAGGGCGGACGGATTGGCATAGCGGCCCAGGCGCTCGGAATTGCCACAGGCGCTTATGAATTAGCTTTAAGGTATTCAAAAGAACGTAAAGCATTTGGAAAATCACTTGCAGAACACCAGGCAATACAATTCAAACTAGCAGATATGGCAACTGAAATTGAAGCAGCCAAACTGTTATGCATAAAGGCCGCATGGCTGAAAGATCAGGGACTCCCTTTTGCGCAGGCAAGCTCAATGGCCAAATTGTTTGCATCACAAATAGCTATGAAAACAACCATTGAGGCCGTACAAATACATGGCGGATACGGTTATGTGAAGGAATATCATGTAGAGCGCCTTATGAGAGATGCCAAGATTACCCAGATATATGAAGGCACATCAGAGATCCAAAGAATTGTAATCTCACGGGAAGTATTAAAGAAAAACTGAACGTAATGAAGAAGATAACAACCTTTTTATTGTTGATTTTTATAATTACAACCTCCTGTAATAAAAAAACTGCAAGCCTTGAAACAGGTACCTGGAGAGCCACCGTGAAAACGGAAACAGGCACTGAGATTCCCTTTAATTTTCAGGTAACCGACTCAGCCGGTGCAAAATATATCGATATAATTAACGGTGAAGACCGGTTCAGGGTTGATGATGTTATAGTCAGAGCAGATTCTGTAAACATCATTCTGCCTTTATTTAATGCCGAAATCAAATCGGTATTAGATAAAAATGGAAACCTTTACGGTAAGTTTATCAGACATCTTGAGAGTAAAGATGTAGCGATGGATTTTAATGCCCAGCCACATATCTCCTGGCGCTTTTTCAACACTAAAGTAAAATCTAAATATACCGTTAACGGCCGCTGGTCAGTAACATTTACCAGCCTTGATGCAAAAGACACTACTATCGCCGTAGGTGAATTTGTTCAGAAAGGCACCAGCGTAACAGGTACATTTTTAACCCGGACCGGCGATTACCGTTTTTTACAAGGCGCAATTTCAGACAATAAAATATACCTTTCCACCTTTGATGGTTCAAATACATTCATGTTTACCGGAAAGCTAACTGATAATAATACGATAACCGAAGGCAAATTTTATTCGGGATTGTCTTCAATAAAAAACTGGAATGCCAAACGGGATGAAAAAGCCATGCTGCCCGATTCATACTCTTTAACGGACTTGAAACGCGGTTATTCGACCATAAACTTTTCTTTCCCCAATCTGGACGGTCAACCTGTTTCATTACAGGACGACCGTTTTAAGAACAAAGTAGTTGTTGTTCAGTTATTTGGCTCATGGTGTCCGAATTGCATGGATGAAACCGCATATCTCACTTCATTTTATAATAATTATAAGGATCGCGGGGTTGAAGTAATCGGTTTGGGATATGAAACCTCCCCTGATTTCGAAAAATCAAAAAGAAATATTCAACGTTTAAAAGACAGGCTTAATGTTAATTACGAAATGCTTGTGACAGGCTTCATCAATAAAAAGGAAGCAGTTATGAAAAGCTTACCTGCACTTTCTACGTTCGTTGCATTTCCAACACTCATCATTATTGATAAAAAGGGTACTGTCCGTAAGATCCATACAGGTTTTTCCGGCCCGGGAACCGGAAAACATTATACGGATTTTAAAAACGGTTTCGAAAAAACCATCGATGACCTGCTGAAAGAATAATATGAAATTAAACTTCTTACTAAGCTGCTCTGTATTAGCGGCAACACTGATATCCTGCTCTTCGCTTCAAAAAGTAACACTTGATCCTGTTGTTGTTAAAGAAAATGCGCCCGGCGTAAAAGTATTCCGGGCTTCTTATCCTAAAGTAACTGATCTGCTGCACACCAAGTTAGATATAAACTTTAACTGGGACAGCGCTTACGTTATAGGAAAAGCAACAATTACAGCCAAACCTTATTACTATACGTCTGATAAGGTAATCTTAAACGCAAATGGATTCAGGATTAACAAAGTGGGGTTACTCAAAAATGAAGATCTTATTCCATTAAAATATACCTACAACGGAAAACTGCTGAATATTAGTCTTGATAAGGCTTATACCAGAGACCAGTCGTATACGCTTTATATAGACTATGTGGCTATGCCTAATAAACTTAAAGTAGGGCAGGATATCGCTTCAGCTTCAGACCGCGGATTGTATTTTATTAACAGATCAAGCACTGAAAAAGATAAAGATAAACCCAGACAGGTTTGGACACAGGGTGAAACTGAATGTAATTCTAACTGGTTCCCTACCATTAACGGCCCTCAGGAAAAAATGAGCCAGGAAGTTCAGATCACCGTTCCTAACGATTACGTTACACTTTCAAATGGCGAACTGGAATTCTCAAGCTTAAACGGCAATGGAACAAGAACTGACGGATGGCGGCAGGAAAAACCTCATTCTACCTACTTAACTATGCTTGCTGCCGGAAACTTTACCATTACAAAAGATAAATGGCGCGATAAAGAGGTTAATTATTACATGGAGCCTCAATTTGCTGAAAATGCAAAGCTCATTTTTGGAAAAACTCCTGAGATGATGGAGTATTACTCAAAGCTGCTTGGCATAGATTACCCATGGGATAAATACTCACAGATCGTTGTAAGAGAGTTTGTAAGCGGCGCTATGGAGAATACCAGTGCTTCCGTTTTCTTTGATAGGATGAACATGACCAAGGGGCAGTATCTGGATGAAAACTATGAAGATATCATTGCACATGAACTGTTCCACCATTGGTTTGGTGATCTGGTTACTGCAGAATCATGGGCTAACCTGCCATTAAATGAATCTTTTGCCACCTATGGCGAATATTTATGGTTTGAACATAAATATGGGCGTGAAACGGCCGATCTGCAGGGACTAAACGACCAGATGGCATATCTGAGCGCCAAAAAAAGCCATCTGGACGTAATCCGGTATGATTATGCCGACAAGGAACAAATGTTTGATGTTGTTACCTATCAGAAAGGCGGAAGAATACTGCACATGCTTCGTAAAACCGTTGGCGACGACGCATTTTTTAAATCCCTTAATCTGTACTTGAAGCGAAATTTATATAAAACTGCCGAGATTCACGACCTTCGCCTTGCATTTGAAGAGGTTACAGGGCAAGATCTGAACTGGTTCTTTGATCAATGGTTTTTAAATTCAGGCCACCCGGTACTATCCATCCAGACTGGTTATGATGCCGTTGGGAAGAAAGCGACCGTTACAATCAAACAATTGCAGGATCTATCTAAAAACCCGCTTTACCAGATCCCTATGGCAGTTGATATTTACACCGGCGATAAAGTTAAACGCCAAAACATTGTATTGACCATGCAGGGACAGACTTTCAGCTTTCCTGCTGCCACCGCACCCGATTTAATTAATGTAGATGCAGAGAAATATATCCTGGGTGAGAAAGCTGATGTAAAAACACTTCAGCAACTGGTTTTCCAGTACGCAAACGCACCACTTTTTATGGACCGGCTGGAAGCACTGACAGGCTTATATCCGATGCGAAAAGAAAAAGCGTCAAGAGAAACCTTTGTAAAAGCACTGAAGGATAAAAGCTGGAAAATCAGGCAAATGGCTTTAGAATTTGTTCCTAACCTGCAGGAGGAAGAAAAGGCGGCTGTTTATTCCCTCATTCAAAACATGGCCGTTAATGATGAACGTTCGTATGTTCGCGCAGCGGCGGTAAAAACGCTGGCAAAATCTTACAGCACAGCAAACAATAACGACGTATTTGAAAAGACGATGAAGGATCAGGCTCCAAGCGTTATACAGGCTACGCTTGAAGCCCGAAATTAGTCTCTTCCCGGACGAATTGCTCCGAAAAGCATT
>DASWTL010000301.1:0-6723 GCA_036402155.1 Sphingobacteriaceae bacterium
AAATTAAAGAATTCCGGAGTCGCCTTACAATGATGGGGGACAGGTTTGGGTGTGATCTTCGTTACTTTGATCTTTCAGGTCCTTAGGAAATTGTCGCTTATGTTGAGTTAGTGATGGATCCGGATATTCTTAAACCGCATAATTCAAAATTTCAGATTATATTGTCCGTTCAATGGCAATCCGTAAAGAAACCTGCATGAGCTCACCACTCGCTCCGAAGAAGTCCCTACTGGACAAGCCGGATTGAATAAACTCATGCAAGCCCCGGGCGAATGGTCGGCCGGGCCGACTTCATAACTCCGAAAGGAGTTACTTCGGAACCGTAAAAAACACATATTCTGATGAAAAAAATACTATTCTTACTCATATCTATTCTAATCCATACCGGTACTCAGCAGATATTATTTGCCCAGAATGATGATGCCCGTATAAAAAATATCAAGGCTGCGTTGCCGGTTATTGATAAAATTTTTAAGAACCATTCTGTGCAAAATCCTTTGCCGGGTTTAGTATACGGCCTTGTTGTGGACGGGAAGTTGATCCATACGGGTAATATGGGTTATTTAAATACAACGCAGAAAACCCCTGCGGGTAGTAAGTCCGCATTCCGTATTGCTTCTATGACCAAGAGCTTTACCGCCATGGCCATAGTAAAGCTGAGGGATGAAGGAAAGCTTAGGCTCGATGATCCAGTAGACATGTACATTCCGGAGATAAAAGGGCAGAAGTATCTTACAACGGATGCGCCGGTTATCACTATTCGTCATTTACTGACTCATACGGCAGGTTTTCCGGAAGATAACCCATGGGGCGACCGCCAGTTAGATGTAACAGATGAAGAATTGATCAACCTGATTAAGAATGGTATTTCATTTTCCAACGTCCCCGGCCTGACGTATGAATATAGTAATCTGGGTTTCGCCACTTTAGGATATATTATCAAAAAAGTTTCGGGTCAATCATATCAGACCTATATCACCGAAAAAATCTTAGAACCGTTAGGCATGACGCATACCTGGTGGGAGTACACCAAAGTTCCGGCTAAAGACCTTGCACATGGCTACCGCTGGTTAAACGATAAGTGGGTGGAAGAGCCTTTATTACATGATGGCGCTTATGGCGCCATGGGTGGCATGATCACTACCATGGAGGATTTCAGCAAGTATGTTTCGCTGCATCTTTCTGCCTGGCCGGCGCGAAATGATACGGATAATGGCCCTGTGAAGAGGAGTTCACTCCGTGAAATGCATTTCCCGTGGAGTATGAATGGATTTTATCCCCAATACAAATTCCCTGGTGGCCGTAATTGTTCGCTCGCTTCTGCATACGGTTATGGTTTAGGATGGAGTAAAGATTGCCGCGAGCGCATATATATTGGCCATAGCGGGGGTTTACCGGGCTTTGGAAGTAACTGGAAAATAGTGCCTGACTATGGAATAGGGATTATTTCATTCAGTAACCGCACTTATGCACCAACTAATAACCTAAACCTGCAGGTATTAGATACACTTATTGCGATGGCGAAGCTGAAGCCAAGGAAACTACCTGTTTCAGATATTTTAAATCAGCGGAAAGCGGAACTGATCAGGCTATTGCCTGAATGGAAAGATGCCGAAAATGCCAACCTCTTTGCCGAAAATTTTTTTATGGATTACTCCATTGATTTTTTAATAAAAGAGACCAAAATACTTTTTAAACAGGCCGGTAAGATCATTCATATCCGGGAACTCATTCCTGAAAATAATTTGCGGGGATCATTTATTATGGAGGGCGAACATAAGGATATAGAAATAAGTTTTACCCTAACGCCCGAGAACCCGCCATTGATACAAGAGTATCGTATTAAATCGAGAGAGAAAAGTAAATGATTCTTAATCAAATCGTTAGGAAATGAATAATATGGAGAATAGTAGTTTTAACAGACTTATCGGTGTTTGGAAGACAAGCGGTATAATTAAAGCAGGACAAGAAAATCTGACATTAAGTGGAATTGACAGTTATGAATTAATACTTGAAGGAAATTTTATCCTGCATAAGGCAGACGTAAAGATGGGAAACGAAAGAAGTGAAACATTCGAGATCATTAAGCCTGACAACTCAATGGACAGAGCGATCATGCAATACTTCAATACGAAAGGTGAAGAGGGAAGAATGCACAGTTCTATAGTTAATAATGAGTTCAGGATTGATGGAAATGGCTTGAAATTTACCGGAACAATCAATGAAGAAAATACCGAAATTACTGGCAAGTGGTACATTCAGGCAGAAAATGAAAAATGGACAGATCTTATTGAATTAATACTTGAAAAACAATCAACGCCAACCAGGTGAAACTCTAATACACGCTCTTTAGTAACTTTTGTCACCGGTGGTGTTCACCATGCCGATCCCTGTATGTCCTAGATAATTATTATTTCCTCATCAATTAACCTGCATCAACTCTTAGCCTATGTATCCCGGGCTGGAATTCTTTCGTCAAGTGGCAAATAGGTAAATGATCCGAAAAAAATTAGCTTATTGAAATGTTTATTCTCGGTAAATCTTAAGTGTGATATTTGTAATACCATAACAGGAATTATTATTTTTAATATTTTTTCGTATATGGGAAAATTTTCCTATAATTGATCTTTATTTTTAGCGTCATAAACTAACCCATAGGAAAGTTATCATATGAAAAATGATATTGATAAATTACTCGCAAACATTTTTACAGAAGAAGATTCTCCATCCTTGAGGGAATTATTTGAACAAAGAATAATTGAATTAAATATAACTAAGTCCCAAGCGTTCGATGCTTTGGAGATGGATAAGAAATCCATTGAGCCTATTCTAGATAATGACGCAAAACAGGTGGATACCATCAAGCTCTTGAAAATAGGAGAATTTCTCAATCTTGATGTTAAAAAAACAATTCAACTTTATCTAAATCAGAATACTGCTGAGAAAACTAAGGAATTGAACAAAACCAGAAGGGCCAAATTCATTTTTGAAAATTTTGATCTTAATGGATTAAAAAAGCTAGGATTTATAAATGACATAAAAAACTTATTAGAGATAGAGGAAAGAATTGTGTCGTTTTTCGGACTTAGAGACATTTTCGAGTTCAAAGATGAGATTCTTACTAAAGTTGCATTTAGTAGATCAAAAATATCATCTAGTGACAAGTTAAGAGCTTTCTGGATTCGTATGGCATATGCGCAATTTGAAACTATAAACAACCCGAATGAATTTGACAGAGATCGTCTCAAGCATTTAATTGGCCGTATAAAACCATATTGCCGAGATGAAAAAGATGGCTTCTTTACTGTATGTAAAGCACTTTATCATGCTGGTGTAACTGTGATTTTTCAAAGAAGTATTCCTAATACACAAGTTAGAGGAGCGACTTTTGTTATAAATAACAAGCCCTGTATAATCATCACAGATCTATTTAAAAGATACGGAACAATTTGGTTTGCATTACTTCATGAGTTGTTTCATGCTTTGTACCACTTAGAGGATATAAAGACACGATCATTTCACCTAACAGGAGAGGTTGATTTATGGCTTGATAATGAGAATGAAGCTGATGACTTCGCACGAAGATATTTTTTGCCAGAAGAACGATTGAAATTTATCACCCCATCAATATCAAACCATTTTGTTGTGCAGAAATATGCAAAGGAATGGAATATTCATCCATGTATTATCTATAACTTTTATTGCTATGAAAATCCATCTTATTGGCCTGGCTACAATAAATACGACCCTGGTTTGGATGTGTCTGTCCAAATGATCAATGCAATTCCGTTTGATAAGGAAACGGTAAATGAGATAGTATTAGAAATTAAAAATAATTTAGAACAGGTTTAATCATGGGAAAGAAAAACAACGATAAAAATCAAAAGCAAAAATCCGAAGAAGAAAAGAAACTGCAAGCGGAAAAAAGAAGGAGAGAAATTGAAGAGATTCTTTCTGAAGCCAATAATAAAACTGGAGAGCAATTAGTACTTGACGAATTGGGGACTATTCACTCTCAAAATGAGTTGAAGGAATTTGCATTGGGACATATACCTGATGACCCAGAAGAAAAATATAATGTTTACTATAAGGGGATTGAACGTCTATTAAAAAAATTTCTTCCAAAAGGTGAAAAATACAAATCAGCCAGAGATGTTATTAGGGAAGAAAAAAAGATATTCTTAACACGTGGTAAAAAACTAAATGAGAAGGGAATTAGGGGAGGCGACAGCCGAATGGCATATATTCAAGATATGGAAGATATTATGAACCTGATTACTAAGTGGGCTTTTGAAAGCCGAAATTATTTTGAGTTATACAGCTTAATAAAAGACAAAAATGAAGAACTAGGATATCATAATGATTAACTCGTTGGAAATGATAGCCCGCTTGCAGAAGAAATGTATGAGAGATTCAACTACGGTTGTTATTACCATTCGCTCTTCTACATATCCTAATATTCATTATTTTCAACATCATTGATCTGCAAATTTCTTACCCCGGTCTGGAATTTTTTACGCAAAAAAGCACCATCAGACTTTATAATTCAATATATATGGCGGAACTAAAAACGAAACCCACCAAGGCAGACGTTCACGAATTTATCAACTCATTTTCTGACACTGAACAGAAACGCAAGGACAGTTTTGAGCTGGTAAACCTGATGCAGGAATGTACAGGCTACGAACCAAAAATGTGGGGACCGTCTATTATCGGATTTGGAAGCTATCACTATAAGTATGAAAGAAGCAAACAAGAAGGAGACTGGCCACTGGTTGGCTTTTCGCCACGCAAAGCAGCCATATCATTATACGTATACACCGGAAGCCCTCAACACGAGCATTTATTAAAAAACCTCGGAAAGTTCAAAATGGGTAAAGCCTGCATTTACGTTAAAAAGCTTTCAGACATAGACCAAAATGAATTAAAAAACCTGATTAACGAAACTATCAGCTATCTGAAATTAAAATATGGGTAAGATAGCTGCAGGTTTTTGTTGGTTTTATTTACATAAATTAGTTAACCATGACAACTACTGAAGCATACCTTCAAACATGGATAGAAGCCCGGACACGGTTTTCAAATTTGCTGAAAGATATAAAGCAGGAAGATCTGGTAAAGATACTTCCCCATACAAAAAACAGTGCAGGGTTTCTCATCCGACACATTGGTGATGTGGAGTTACTGTTTGCCAAAAATGTATTTGGAGCTTCTGATCTGAAAGTAAAACCAAGAACAGTTGCTTCACAATACGACACCGGGGAGTGGACAAACCTCCGGGAATTACTGGATTACCAGCAGGAGGCATTTAATAGCCTCAAAGCAATTATCGAAAAACAAACGGAGGAAGACTGGCAGCAATTGATAAACACTGCAGAGCTCGGTACGAAAACAAAAGCCCAGGCCATTGGCAGAATTATTTCACACACGGCTTACCATGCCGGACAGCTGGCCTTAACCTTAAAATACGGTTAGATGCTGACCGGCACAAACGCAACACTTTTACTGATTTCGTAAAAGAATACCGGAACGTCTTCTCGGCGCCAATTAAAGCAAACCGTTTTGAAAAACCCGTTTTTACGGGTTTTTCCCTGGCCCTGATCTTACTATACTTAACAGGATCTTTATGGCTTTTCGCTGTTGGTTCTCTTCTGCAGAGCCCATGAAAGGATATAAAGATCCATTGCATTTGTATATCCTGGCATCATGTCGAAAAGATTTAAACACCCTGGATCCTTTATTTTCTTCTAATAGAATAAAGCATTATGGTTGTACCACTATACCAGTGTGGTAACCTTGTAGAATGGCACCGGAAAGCATCCAGGCAACGTGGACTTGAGGTGGAGTTAAGGTGGACTTACCGTGGACTTTAGGTGGAGTTGTAGAAAATAGAATTGAGAAGGATAGTCTTATTAAATGGGGCTTAAGGAATATACGAAAATATATCGTTTTTAGCAAATAAAATTGACATTTTTAAAGATAGATGCCAAATTCAGGTAAAATGTTTAACTTAAGCGAAATATATAGCTATCGAAAAGTATGTACGCTATAGGTATAGCGTATAACAATTAGTTGTATACCATGCTAAAAAAGCCGACCGCACAAATAGCACATTTGGTTTTTGCCGGCACACGGGCGAAAGCTGAAAAAACCAAAAGAGCTCTTTTTTGCCAACGCTAACAAGATGTTGAAATGACAGACCGTCAATTAGAAATTCATAAAGGCCTAAGTTCTATAGGAACAGAGATTGCTGCTTTCTATCACGATGGCGTTATGTTGTCTGAAATGGATTTGGATACCAAACCATATTTACTTGGCCATCTATCAAGGGAAATTGAAAGTGGATTGCGTGATGTGCTGACACCCAAAAGTCTTGAAGATATAGAACTTTGTGAAGAGTGCTCAAGACCATTAAATAGAAAAATAGGTCATAAAGAATCTATCATTCATTCTTTAGGCTTAGATGATGAAACGGAGTTTGTGAAGCAATGGTATAAAGTTGCAAAGCAATTTCCAAAATATGCTCATCGTCACGGTGTATGGAAAGATCCTAGGGAAAAAGAAGCTTTTGACAATTTATGGCGCCAATTTGAAGATATTCTGGCATTCTTAGTGGGCAATTATTATGCAATTGCTGATCGTTTAGATGGTATCCTTAAGATGACTGAGCCTTCTAAAGAGGTTTTAAATGCTTTACCAAATTTGCTAAAAGAAGATTCTAGA
>DASWTL010000302.1:0-14858 GCA_036402155.1 Sphingobacteriaceae bacterium
AATTGTACCCGGTATTGAATTCTGTATATCCTGAAACGAAAGGCTTCAGAAAAAAGGTCTCGAAGAACCATGTGGTATGTCCAAGATGCCACTTAGGAGGGCTTACGTCTACAATTGGTTGTACAACATAATCTTCTGTTCTTAGCAGGGAACAAATCTGGGAGCTTCTTTTGCGGATTTGCTGATAAGATTGAAAAAGCATGAATAAGGTATAGCGTTTTAATAACCAGCAGTGAGTTTAGATTGTTTTTACAACTAAGTGACCTATATGTGAAGGAATGACTGCAGAGATTTATAATTTTGAGAAAAAGAGACGATATGAAGTTCGGAACCAAAGCAATCCATGCCGGTCAGGAACCTGACCCAACAACCGGGGCAGTAATGACTCCGATATACCAGACATCAACCTATTGGCAAAAATCGCCGGGTGATCATAAAGGATATGAATATTCGCGGGGTACAAATCCAACACGTAAAGCCCTGGAGAATTGTCTGGCCGCGCTCGAAAATGCTAAATATGGTCTTGCGTTCTCAAGTGGCATGGGTGCCACTGACGCGGTAATGAAGCTGTTGTTGCCTGGAGATGAAGTGATTACCGGTAATGATCTGTATGGGGGATCATACCGGATGTTTACCAAAATATTTGCCAATTACGGCATTAAGTTTCATTTTATAGATATGACCGATGCAGGGAATGTTGCCCGGTATATTAATAAAAATACAAAACTGATCTGGATTGAAACGCCCACCAATCCAACCATGCAGATTGTTGATATTTCGGCAATACAACAGGTGGCACAGGCAAATAAAGTGTTGCTTGCGGTAGATAATACATTTGCATCTCCATACCTGCAGAACCCGATGGATCTGGGTGCTGATATCGTTATGCATTCGGTAACGAAATATCTTGGCGGGCACTCGGATGTAGTAATGGGTGCTTTAATGCTAAATAATGATGAACTGTACAAGAGACTATGGTTTATTTACAATTCCTGCGGGGCTACACCCGGACCTATGGATAGTTTCCTGGTGTTGCGCGGAATAAAGACATTGCACCTCCGCATGAAAGCACATTGTGAAAACGGTCGCAGGGTAGCTGAATATCTGAAAGGCCATCCAAGAGTAGATAAGTTGTACTGGCCCGGGTTTCCTGAACATCCAAATCATGAGATTGCTAAAAAGCAGATGCGCGATTTTGGGGGTATGATCTCTTTCACTTTGAAAGGCGCTGATATTGCGGAGACCTTTAAAGTCGCATCCTCGTTTAAAGTGTTTGCGCTCGCTGAATCCCTTGGCGGTGTGGAATCTCTGATAAATCATCCGGCAACGATGACACATGCTTCAATCCCGAGAGAAGAGCGTGAAAAAGTTGGCGTTATAGATAGTCTATTGCGGTTAAGCGTGGGAGTAGAGGATATTGAAGATTTGCTGGAAGATCTGGAACAGGCGCTGATGGGGTGAGTTGTGGGTTGTGAGTTGTAAGTTTGAGATTGCGGGCCAGGTCATCCTGAGCGCCCGCCTGACCGGACGGGCAGGGAGTCGAAGGATGTGCTTTGGGCTGTTTGAGTTGTATTTATAACTTGTAGTTGTAAGGTAGGATTTCGAGTTTCAAGGTAGTGATTTCAATCTTGAATCTTCAACCCCGAGGTTGCAAGTTGTAAGATATGATTTCGACTTTCATCAGTGATTTCACCTTTTTCCTTTTGGGCCTATCACCCTTCAAGTGGTGGAGCTGCAAGCCAGGTTAAGATATTTTAATATGCCTACATTTAACATATTACATCCATCATATGAAGATCTTAAGGATTTCCTTGATTTTAAAGCAGACCAGTATAACAGCCCTGATTTTATTGAAAATGATCCGATTGTAATTCCACATCAGTTTACTAAGAAACAGGATATCGAAATTATGGGTTTCTGGTCGGCGATGCTGGCATGGGGACAACGAAAAACGATCATTAATAAATGCAATGAGCTGATCCGGTTAATGGATGGAGCGCCCCATGATTTTATAAAGAATCATCAGGATACGGATCTAAAACGGTTCGTGGGTTTTAAACACCGTACATTTAATGATACGGATACGCTCTACTTTATTGAATTCTTTAAGCTCCATTACAAGAAAAATGACAGTCTGGAAACTGCCTTTTTGCCTGCTGACACATCAAAGGGAGATGTAGCAGTAGAGGAGGCTCTGAATCATTTTCGATCCTATTTCTTTTCTCTGGAAGATTATCCCCGCCGTACCATCAAGCATGTATCATCGCCGGCACAAAAATCAGGGTGCAAAAGGCTTAATATGTTTTTACGGTGGATGGTCCGAACCGATGATAAGGGGGTGGACTTCGGTATCTGGAAATCTCTGAAACCTGGTGATCTTATTTGTCCTATGGATGTGCATGTGGATCGTGTTGCTCGTAAATTGGGCCTGATATCCCGTGCGCAGGTGAACTGGCAAACTGCCGTTGAACTTACTGAACGTTTACGTGAGTTTGATCCAATTGACCCGGTAAAGTATGACTTTGCTTTATTCGGCCTGGGAATAGAGGAGAAGTGGTAAGCCGGTTGCAGTGTATAAACCAAAACAATACAATCCTTTCGAATTTACTTTCTTTTTGTTTCTATTTATTTAAATTTGTTTAGATTAGTGCATCATTGTAAAGATTATTATTATAAACCATTACAAAGGCTTATTTATCTTTGATCAGGTAAATTTAGCATTCGTGCTTAGCTATGCAAAGTATAGTTACTGATATAGACATCCTTTTAATAGCCAAATCGGATAGGCGGAGAGCTTTTGAACTTGCATTTAGTAAGTTTTGGGAACCTTTATACAGACAGGCCTATCGCAGGGTTCAATCAGCAGATACTGCAAAGGACCTGACTCAGGAAGTTTTCGTTACGTTATGGAACAATCTGGATAAGCTCACGGATTACGATAAGTTATTACCATATTTATACGCTGTACTTCGCAATAAAACTTTAAAACTGTTTGAAAAGGATGTCATACGGCTTCGTTATGCCAATAGTCAGAGTTTAGCAGAACAGATAGAAGAGCCATCCTCTCATCATCTGTTTTTAGGTAAAGAACTTCTGTCAGTTATAAAAGATGAGGTTGAGAAAATGCCTCCGCGGATGAAGGAAATTTATGTATTAAAAAAGAACAGCTACTGTTCGATCAGAGATATTGCTGAAAAATTATGTTTATCAGAACAAACCGTAAAAAATCAGCTTCAAGGTGCTACCAACCGGTTAAAAATAAGGCTAAGGGATTATGATCCGTCACTTATTATTTTGTTGATGGCTCTTGCCGGAATCTTATCAATATAACCCGGGTACAATTTACTCCTTATTGTTACCTGTATGCTGTTTTAGTAATCAAAGCAGGCTCTTTTTATAATTATCAATCCAATGTGACTAGAGCGTTAACTGCTCATCTTATATTTTTATAATCATTCCGAAAATTATTTTAATGCATATAGTACTTTCTCCCGGCTGACGGAATATGTACTAAATGAATCATTTTGGACCTACAAGAACTACAGCAATTAATCAGACGGTATAATTCCGGTCAAGCATCACCTGAGGAAAAAGCCCGGTTAGAAAGGTGGTATGAGCAGATAAATGGAAATGATCCTGATTATAACGGAGCTGATCGTGAGGTGGTGAAAGAACAAATCAGATCCGGGATCAGCCAACGGCTGTCCAGTCAGCCGGATACAGGGTATAGCAGGCGCATAAATCTGCAATCGCGTTGGATGCAGTGGGCAGCAGTTCTTTTAATTGCAATGGGAATAAGTTTTTATTTCTATCAGCATAACTTAAAAAGAGAGGTAACAGTAAACAAAGCAGTTAAAAAATATACTGATGACTTAAAACCCGGCGGAAATAAAGCTACCCTTACGCTGGCTGGAGGACAGGAAATTGTTCTAAATAATGCCAGTAACGGTATTTTAGTAAATGAGGGTAATGCAGCCATCAGGAAAACGCGTGATGGACAACTAGTTTACAACTCGTCGGGGTCAACAAGAAAATCGCATCCCTCAGAAATAAACATTATCTCTACGCCGGTCGGGGGGCAATATCAGGTTACACTCTCCGATGGTACCAAAGTATGGCTTAATTCTGCTTCTTCTTTAAAATTTCCACCTGTTTTCTCCGGGAACGCACGGCATGTTGAGGTTACCGGAGAAGCTTATTTTGAAGTTGCTAAGAATAAAATCCCATTCTATGTAAAGGCTCTTAACACAAAGATCAAAGTTCTGGGTACGCATTTTAATGTTATGGCATATTCCGATGAAGAAATCCAGGAAACCACCTTATTAGAAGGATCCGTAAATATCAGCAGGAATTCAGGTTCAGGGGGTATCCATAATAGCAACTATACTCTTTCACCGGGTCAACAGGCAAGGATTAGTTCAAATTCTAACACAATTAATGTGTTACGTGGCGTTGATACAGACTATATCACTGCCTGGAAAGATGGGCTTTTCCTGTTTGACAATACTGCCATTGAAAAAGTGATGAATCAGGTAAGAAGATGGTACAATGCTGAAATTATTTATGAAAGCAGAAGACCTGAGGTGAGGTTTACTGGAGTAATTCCGCGGAGCAACAACCTTTCAGATCTTTTACGGGTGCTTGAAATGGCTGGTGGAGTGAAATTTAGTATTAAAGGAAATAGAATAATAGTAATAAATGATAAATAATAACCAACCAGTATGAAACCTGCAACTTAGCTATTATCGGTATAAACCTCCCCGGATTGCGGCCGGAGAGGAATCGTCCGGGTAACCAGATTACCGCCGTTATACGGCACTAACCACTTGAATATTAACCCAAACTTATCAAATGTATGAAAGAACAGGTACATTTTAAAGCCCGTGCAATTTGCATCGGGTTAAACAGTCCTTTTAGAAGATTAACTGGTGATGCAGTTAAGAAAACTTTTCTGATCATGAAATTAACAAGCATCATTCTTTTAGCTGTTACCCTACAGGTCAGCGCCAATTCTTTTGCCCAGAAAGTAACCCTTTCGAAGCAGAATAGTAGTTTGAAAGAAGTATTTAAAGATCTTCGAAAGCAAACAGGCTACTATTTTATTTATACTAATGAGGTAATTAAAAATGCATTACCAGTGACTGTTGATATTAAAAACACGGATCTTGACATTGCGCTCAAGGAGATTTTTAAGAATCAGGCCCTTACATATACTATTCAGGATAACATCCTGATCATAACAAAAAAAGAAAAAGTTTCTGAACAGACTAGCAAGGCTCAGGATGTGCATGGAAAAGTAACAGATGATAAACAGGTGCCTCTTCCGGGTGCAACGATCAGAGTGAAAGGAAGTAGCCTGGCGACAGTTTCTGATATTAATGGAAATTTTAATTTCAGAAATTTAAATGATGACGCAGTATTGGTTATTTCTTATACCGGTTTTTCAACTTTAGAAGTACCGGTTAACGGACGAACTCAGATTGCTGTGGTGTTAAAGGAAGATCTGGCTAAGCTCAGCGAAGTGGTAGTGGTTGGTTATGGTACACAAAAGAAGATCAATCTTACCGGGGCTGTAGATCAGGTGGGTGCCGAAGTATTTGAGGACCGTCCTTTAGCGAGCACAACAAAAGGGTTGCAGGGAGCTATTCCTAATTTAAACATCAGAATGACTGACGGAAAACCTACACGCAGCTCATCTTACAATGTGAGAGGTACAACATCGATTGGTGCAGGTGGTTCAGCCCTTGTTCTGGTAGACGGTGTGCCTGGTGACCCGGATATGGTGAACCCGAATGATATTGAAAGCGTTACCGTTTTAAAGGATGCAGCATCTGCTGCCATTTACGGAGCAAGGGGAACTTTTGGAGTAGTGCTGATCACCACAAAGTCGGCTGCAAAAGACAAGGTTTCTGTTAATTACAGTTCAGGTTATTCAATTAATGATCATACTATTCGTCCGGACCTGGTGACAGATGGGTATCAGTGGGGAAAAGTTTTTAATGAAGCTTTTAGCTCCTGGAACGACTATAATGCTGATCCGCAAAAAGCCAATAGTGTCTTTCCATGGTCACAGCAATACCTTGAAGAACTTCGGAAAAGATCAGAAGCCGGTAATCTCCCTTCTACAGATATCGATCCGGCTACGGGTAAATATGTTTACTATGGCAGTACTGATTGGCTTAAGGAGTTATATGCAGACAGCACACCATCCATAGAACAGCAGGCTAGCGTTTCCGGAGGCAGTGAAAAGACTTCCTTTTATCTTTCGGGAAGGTATAACAATCAAGGGGGAATCTTCCGATACAATCCCGATAAATTTAGCCAGTATAATATCCGGGCAAAGGGGAGTCTGCAAGCTACCAAATGGCTTAAAATAGAAAATGATATCACGTTTAATCAGAGGAATTACTTCAGTCCGATTTTAAATCACCCGGGCAATACACCGGTATGGAGAAGAATATCGGATGAGGCTTTTCCGGTTGCCATGCTGCGTAATCCGGATGGTACCCTTACAGATAATGCATCAATTGTGTTTGGAAGTTTTATTTCCGGAAATAATCAAATGGACGAGTCGCGGAAGCAAACACGGAACACATCGCGCTTTTTTACCAGCTTTTTACAGGACAAACTTAAAATAAACGGCGATTTCACCTTCGATAAAACCCTGTTTGGACGGCAATATCTTTATACGCCAGTTTCTTACAGTACAGCGCCTAATACTTATCTGGAAAGAGGATTAAGCAAGTTAAATGACCGTGCGGAAGACGCATCTTATATTGCAGTAAATACCTATGGACAATATACTGATGCTATCAATAACCATAATTTCAGTGTGCTCTTAGGATATAATTATGAGCGTTCAAAACTGGGTTCCCGGTTTATTGAACGGGATAATCTTATAAATCCACTGTTGCCTGACTTTTCACTTATTGACGGGCAAAATTTTTTAATTACCGGCGGTGGTAATGAGTGGCTTACTGTGGGTGGCTTTTTCAGGGGAACCTATAATTATAAAAGCAAATATCTTTTTGAAGTTAATGGCAGATACGACGGATCATCAAAGTTTCCTGATACTCAGCAGTTTGGTTTTTTTCCTTCCGTATCCGCCGGCTGGAGAATTTCAGAAGAATCGTTCTGGAAAGATGGTTTGAAATCGGTTGTTAATGATGTAAAGCTAAGAGCATCGTATGGTAGCCTGGGGAACGGAAATATAGATCCATACCAGTTTTTACAAACGATGAGTGTAAGTCGCTCAGGCCGTATGCTTGGTGGTATCAGACCAAACTATACACAATATCCGAATGTAATTCCTGATGGTTTAACATGGGAACGCGCAACCACTACTAATCTTGGTGCCGATATCTCATTGTTTAATAGCCGGCTGACTACCAATTTTGATTGGTATATCAGGAGAACTACTGATATGTTTACACCCGGGTTGCCATTACCTGCCACTTTTGGCGCCAGTGTACCTAAAGGCAATTATGCAGACTTAAAAACTACCGGATGGGAGCTTTCTATTGGCTGGCGTGATAAAATAAACACCGTAAAACCAATAGGTTATGATTTTCGCTTTACGCTGGCAGATAGCAGATCTTATATTGAACGTTATAACAACCCCTTAAATATTATTACAACCTATTATCCGGGTATGGAAGTTGGTGAAATATGGGGATATGTGACGGATGGGTTTTTTATCGATCAGAATGATATCAATAATCATGCAGATCAAAGTACCGTTAGAGTATCAGCAGCTAATAAAATTCTTCCCGGAGATATTAAATTTCGGGACCTTAATGGCGACAATATCATTAATCAGGGTGCAAACACATTAGACAACCCCGGAGACCAGAAAGTTATAGGTAATAGTTCTTTGCGATACCAGTTTGGCTTTAACTCTAACTTTACCTGGAACAACTTTTCCTTAGGAGCTTTTTTTCAGGGTATCGGTAAGCGTGATTTTATGCCAACTCCGGACAATTCATTGTTTTGGGGGCCTTATAACCGGCCTTATAGCTGGCATCCGCAACATGTGGTAGACAACATGTGGTCAGAATCTAATCCTGATGCTTACTTCCCACGACTAAGGGGATATACGGCTTTAAACGCAAGAGCGCAGCTCAATTACAACCAGACCCGTTATTTGCAAAATGCGGCGTATGTCAGACTTAAAAATGTAACATTGGGCTATAGCCTGCCCAAAGCATGGACAAGCAAAGCCCGAATCTCCAATATGCGACTGTACCTGTCTGGCCAAAATATCTGGACATGGTCCCCGATGTTTAAACATAATCCAAATATGGACCCGGAAAATATAGAGCGTGCTGACCCTGAATTAAATAGCAATGCTGGCCAGGGAATGGCTTATCCGATGTTAAAAACGTATACCCTGGGTATAAATCTTACTTTATAAGATCTGCCCTTGCACTAAAATCAATTTTATTTAATATAAAATGATCATGAAAAGAATCTTAATATTTATCGCGTTAACAATAATATTAGCGGGATGTGAAAAATCCTTTGACCTATATCCACCCGATAAACTTTCTCCCGAGAACTCATTTGATACGGAGAAAAATCTTCAGTTATATGCAAATTCCTTCTATAATATATTGCCAACTGGAAACGAAATAGTAAGGGGTGATGAAACCAGTGATTATATGGCAGGCTCAACAATTTCTGCCTATATAGCTGGTAGTTATACAGCTGAACAGGCAGGTGGCTGGGGATGGTCCGAACTGCGAAATATCAATTACTTTCTCGAACACTTTGGCCAGGCTTCCATTCCGGATGCATCTAAAA
This sequence comes from Sphingobacteriaceae bacterium, assembly GCA_036402155.1. Taxonomy (GTDB): domain Bacteria; phylum Bacteroidota; class Bacteroidia; order Sphingobacteriales; family Sphingobacteriaceae; genus DASWTL01. Next base: position 8,803 of record DASWTL010000302.1, read on the forward strand.
AGCATTTTGAAGGGTTGGCCCGCTTCTTTAGGGCCTGGTTTTACTTTGAGAAGGTGAAACAATTTGGAGATGTTCCATGGTATAATAAATCACTGGATGTAAACGACCCGGATGTTTATAAAGCCCGGGATCCACGTGATTTTGTGATGAAGCAGGTTTTGGCCGACCTCGATTTTGCATGTCAGAACCTTCGAACAACGAAAGACGCATCGGCATCGCAAGTTAATCGGTGGGTAGCTCTGGCCTTTAAATCAAGGGTTTGCCTGTTTGAAGGAACGTACCGTAAGTATCATACAGAGCTGAATTTAAATGATGCAAACTTCTGGCTTAGCCAGGCTGCAGATGCAGCTAAGCAGGTTATGCAAAGTGGTCAGTATCAAATAAATAAGGAGTCGGCGCTTAATATGAGTTACCGAAACTTATTTATCAATGAAAAGCCAAAAACTAATGAGATAATGCTTGCTACGGTTAATGATCTGGCATTAAGAGTATTAAATGATGCAAACTGGTATTATACGAGCGCTACTTATGGCCGCAGACTTAGCTTTACCAAATCATTTATAAACACATTTTTAAAGACTGATGGTAGCCGGTTTACAGATCAGGCCGATTACAATAAGATCCCGTTTTGGAATGAGGTAAAAGGCCGCGATCTGAGGTTGCAGCAAACAATCAGGATGGGCAATTATATGCGGGCTGGTCTGGCCGCACCTCCGGACTTTACCTATACTTATACCGGCTACCATCCATATAAATTCACTTTAGACTCTAAAACCACAGATGGGGTAGCAGAAAACAACAATTCCCTGCCCGTTATTCGATACGCCGAGGTTTTGCTAAACTATGCAGAAGCTAAAGCCGAGCTTGGTACCCTATCATCTGATGATTGGAATACTACCATCAAAATTTTACGGGAAAGAGCCGGAATTACTGTTACTGCGATGCCGGTAATAGCAGATACATATTTAAAGAACACTTATTTTCCGGGAATCTCAGATGCAAACTTGCTTGAAATACGCCGGGAGCGGGGAATAGAGTTATCAATGGAGGGTTTCAGGTATGATGATTTAATGAGATGGAAACTTGGAGGCCTTTTGCTTAAGCAATATGATGGATTATATGTTCCGGCATTAAATACATTGTATGATTTAAATGAGGATGGTGTGAATGATGTTTCGTTTGTAAACAAAGTTCCACCGGCACCTGTAAAAGGTGTAGTGTATTTTGTAATTAATGGTACACAGCATTATCTTACAGAAGGTACCAGTGGCAACCTTATCGTTCAAAACAATTTAAAGCGTGTATTTCAAGATTTTATGTACCTGCAGCCAATTCCTTTCAGCCAGATAGTTTTAAATCCTAAGTTGGTTCAGAATACAGGATGGGAAAAGTAGATTGTTTTTTTTTTTGTTAATTACGAGCCTGGCATGTTGTCAGGCTCTCTTTATTGCTCCTGTTGACTAAAGCCTGTTAAACATTTCTCTTCAAGACCCATCGAAAAGTAAATCCCAGAGTGAGTAATAATAAACTTAAGGTAACTGATTTTATGCTTAGCGAGGCTGCTAATGCTAAACAGCTAATTAAACCCAGAACAGCTATCCAGTTAGGATAACGCCTATCCTTTTTATCAAGTTTTAAAGCGGCAATATTAGTGATCCCATAGTATAGAAGAATTGTGAATGAAGCTGTAGAAACGATGAATTGAAGGGTGCCGAACAGACTTAGAAGTATAATGACACCGGCACTTACAAAGATACCGGCATGTGGTACTTTGTATCTGGGATGAACAGATTGCAAAAATGCCGGCAGGTCATGTTTTCGGGACATAGCAAACATCATACGGCTGATTCCGAGAATTTGACTGAGTAATACGCCAAACATTGCTGTGGTAGCTCCGATACCAATAATAAACGCTACACCAGGATAACGAAAATTGCTTGCAGCTAAACTCAAAGGTGCAGAGGTTCCGCTTAACGATGCAGCATCTGCATTACCGATAGCTACAAGTGAGGTGGCTGAATACAATAAAACAGATAATACCAATGTAATGATTACGGCTTTAGGAATGGTTTTCGCAGGCTCATGTACTTCCTCCCCCAATGTGGTAATACGCGCATATCCGGTAAAAGCAAAAAACAACAGGGCAGCAGATTGTGCAATTCCTGTGATTCCTTCGGGTGCAAAAGGTTTTAAGTTGGCACTATCAAAAGAAGGGATACCCGTAATTATAAAATAGAGCAGGGAGGCTAATGTAACGGCAACTATTACCAGGTTAATATTCCCGGCTTTTTTAATGCCAAAATAGTTTGCAGAGGTTAAGACAATTACAGCGCTAATCGCAGCTAGTTTAGGATTAATTACGGGGAATAGTTGGGAAAAGTAGGTTCCGAAACCTAAAGCAACTACACCACCTGCTGCAAGTTTGCTAATTAAAAACATCCAACCGGCACAGAACCCTAATTCCGGAGATAATAGTCTGTAACCGTACTCATAAGTTCCGCCAGACTGAGGAAATACCGATGCCAATTGTGCCGAGCTTAAGCCATTACAGGTAGCGGCAATTCCCGCCAATACCAATCCAACCAAAAATGCCGGCCCTGCGACGCCTGCTGCAACCCCTGTTACAACGAAAATACCTGCACCAATCACGGCGCCAAGGCCAATTCCAACCGCATCTAATAGCCGCAGATCTCTTTTGAGATCAGAATTATGAGTTTTATAATCCATGTACAAATAAATATTGTCGAGATGAACCGGTTTTAATTAGTATCAATCTAATTCTGGTTCGGGGTGCGCCACATAATCCGTGCAGCATATACTCTTCCATCAGCGCCGTAATCGCCACCCTGCGACATACCCTCGGATGTGGTAACCCAGGTTTCGTTTTTATTCACATTTACCACACCAAAATTACCGAGTTGGGCTCCTTTATTTGGCACCAGAATTTTTTCTGTTTTTCGAATGATCACCAGTCTTTCGGGATCAACCTGTGCAATAAAAAGTGGGGCTCTGTGGCGTACAACATTCTCATTATCTTTAGCCTTACGGGTATAGACCAGGAAAAGTCCATCGCTATGTGTCACCCAGTGTTGTTGGGTATTGTAATTGCCCAGACTTTCTCCATCATCAAATAACCATTCTTTTGGAGGATCAAAATGCAGACCATCATTACTTACGGTCACATAACCAGCATTGTCATTCCGCAGGGTTAAAAAATATCGCGATCTATAGTTAGTTATGGAAGGTTCCACAAATCCCCGGCCTGTTGGAAGTGTTAACTCAGATCCATGCGCTTTATATACCAGCTTTTTGCCATCAAAATTGCAACGCACAATTGTGGAACTGTATTCATTGGTTTCTTTTGCCTTATAATAAATGGGTAGTAAAATATCTCCATCCGGCAGATCAACACGCTGAGTGCTGCCGGCGCCTGAACTGTAAAATTTGGGATCATCAGGCATTTTAAGTGCTTGCCATGGTGACCAGTGATGTGATCCCGGATCGTAGATGGAATATATCGTTTGCCTGGATCCATTACGGATTAAATGATTATCCCGGTAACGGACAGTATGCCCTGTGCCAAGGAGTTTGCGTGACTTAGCATGCCATTTGGGTGTGAAATCAGAAATACCTGCCTCTACCCCCGCCGGCTCGGCACGGCGTCCAAGCGAACCTGCATGCTCTGAAATTTTACTCCAGGTTTTACCCATGTCTGTTGTGTAAGTTCCCCAGAGTGGTAAAAAAACATCAGATCGCTTTACTATCCATTTCTGCATGGTAAGAACAACAGTTGGTGTTGAGCCCGGTAAAATGCCGGCACGGGGATGAAACCAGCAACTAATTCCATCAAATCCGGAACTGACCACATCCAGCTGAATGGTATATTCAGGTGGAGAAGGTTTTGGGCCGGTTCCTTTGGTCTGTGCCGCAACGTTAAAGGTTATCAGTAGCAGCAGGATAACCTGTGAGCTGGTTCTTAATATAATCATGTATGCTTTTGAAAGGAAAGTGTTAAATATAATTGTCTTTTCTGATATTATGCCCATATCGTTGCTAATACCAACCTTTGTTGTTTTTCTCACTATCTTTGCAAAATGAAATTCTTTGTGATCTTCATGACAGCCTTAATGCTGATGGCGGGTATTAATCTCTGCTCAGAAGAAGATCATTGCAATGAAGAACAAACTAATCTGGTTTCAACATCAAATGATGCGCCGGAGGAAAACGACCGGCAGTGCAGCCCCTTTTGTCAATGTTCCCGTTGCCCATTTTCCATATTGTTACCTGCAAATTTTATAAATAATCCAATTGTTGCATTATCAGTAAATGGATTTAAATACCAGCCAGTATCTGTACCACAACCAATAAGTCCATCCATATGGCAACCTCCTAAAACAGTTTCGTAGTTTCAATTTTTTAACTGACAACTTAGCTACCTCTTACAGGTTCCATTTTATTATATATTTCATGAAAAGACTTTATATGCTTCTTGCTGCATGTGCTATTTCTTATGCTGCACAGGCTCAGAATACCTTTACCGCTACCATAAAAGATTCCGATTCCGGTGCAACATTAACTGGCGCAACCGTAAGATTTACAGACATTAATAAAAGCGCTTCTGCCAAGGCGAATGGTCAGGTGATTATTACAGGGATTCCTGATGGCAAACACTACCTCGAAGTACGGTTTGTTGGTTACCGGACTAAAACGGATTCGCTTATTTTTCCATTAACAGAAGCAGTTCCCGTTGTTATTACACTTGAGCCTGCAGAACATGAAGAGTTGGATGAAGTTATTATTTCTACTACCCGAAGCAGCCGTACAATAGCAAATATTCCCACCCGGATTGAGGTGATCGCCGGTGAAGAGCTCGATGAAAAAGCAAATATGAAACCGGGTGATATCCGGATGGTTCTCAACGAAAGTACCGGTATCCAAACACAACAAACTTCGGCCACCAGCGCTAATGCCTCCATTCGTATTCAAGGGTTAGACGGACGATACACACAGATACTTAAAGATGGGTTCCCTCTTTTTTCGGGGGCAGCCAGCGGTTTAGGGTTATTGCAAACACCGCCCTTAGATTTAAAGCAAGTGGAAGTAATTAAAGGTTCAGCATCAACACTTTATGGCGGAGGTGCAATTGCCGGGCTGGTAAATTTGATCAGTAAAACTCCTAAAGAGGAGAGGGAACTGAATTTTCATTTTAATGGTACTTCTGCCGGCGGGCTGGATTTAAACAGTTTCTACAGTCAGAAGTATGGGAAAGCAGGGCTAACCATCTTTGCCTCACGTAACAGCAATAATGCCTATGATCCTGCTGGTATTGACCTGACGGCCATTCCAGAATTTGAACGCTATGTATTTAACCCCAAGCTTTTTCTTTATTTTACCGATAAAACATCTTTAAACTTTGGTATAAACAGCACGTTTGAAACCAGAACAGGAGGCGATCTGCATTATATTGAAGGGGATGGCGATAACATTCACCGTTATTTTGAGCGCAACAAAACGGACAGGCTATCTTCACAATTTGCACTCATACATAAGCTTGGCGATAGGTCTGAAATTAATATCCGTAACAGTGTAAGCTATTTTAACAGAAAGATTACGGTTCCTGGTTATCACTTTGATGGTGCCCAGTACGGAACTTTCAGCGAGGCCAGCTATTCTCAGCAGAATGAAAAGACAGAATGGGTCGCCGGAATTAATCTATGGACTGATCAGTTTAAAGAGAATGAACAAACAAGTGTCGAATTAAGAAATTATAGTCAGACGACCCTTGGAGCATTCATCCAGAATAATATTCATGCAACTGACTGGCTTGAGTTAGAAACCGGTTTAAGGAGTGATTATGTATTTGATTATGGACTAGCGTTACTACCACGTGTTTCTGCTTTAATTAAGTTTAATGACAAATTGAATTCAAGGATTGGCGGCGGACTTGGCTATAAAGCACCCACTATTTTTACAGAGGAAAGTGAGCGTATACAGTACCGGAATGTTCTGCCAATTTCATCTGTAAATAATAAACTGGAAAGGAGTTACGGCCTGAA
>DASWTL010000303.1:0-6875 GCA_036402155.1 Sphingobacteriaceae bacterium
GGCACCGCTCTGATAATCGGCATTACATCTTTAAGCCTCCATTCTTCCTTAATATCCATCCATGAACTGGGCCTGTTGTCGACCATTCTTAATGATAACGCCACAGGTAATCCACGATCACGGGCTAGTTTTACCAGTTCAACACATGCCGGGTTTGCCAGTGAATATCCGTGATAGGTTGGATATAAACGAATTCCTTTCATGCCCAATTTATTTACTGATACATCGAAATCGTATTTCCAGCCATTGTAAATAGGATTAATAACTGCAAATGGGATAAACCGCCCGGTGAAACGACTATTCGATTTAATCTCTTCAATCAATTCCTCATTAGCCCGTTGCGTGTTCTTATAAAAAATACCATTTAAGCTGCTTACTACAGATATGGATGTACCAAATTTGTTCATCCTTTCCAGCAGGGCTTTGCAGGTATTATATTGAAGATGTTTAAAAGGCCACTGGCCTACGTATGTGTTACTGTCAATTAACATTTCTTCCTGATTAAGGATGTTATAATTTCTACTATTTAAGGCTTTATTTATTCAGGTTAGTATAAGGGAGTTCCACTAAATCTGATAAAAAAGAAAGGTTTTGGATGGGTTTTGACGTGCCATTTACTCTATTACTCAATAATCCCTTATAATACTGGGAGACGAAAGCTTTTGCCTCTGAGTCATCGGTTTGCGACAAATCGAAAATATTCCTAAAAACTGTCCGCAATGTTGGATTAAAAGCGCTCCAGGCTGCATAACCACCGGTAGGGATAGATGTATTCAGGCCAAAAGGAGTATTGCCTTCAAAACGCCTGCCTGTCTGGTGTGCATAGGCTACCCTGTACCATCCATTATCGCCACTCCAAAAATTTGAAAACAGGGGGTAATTCATATTACCGTTCCATATTTTTTCAACTATCTGGTTAGCATATGCCTGACGAAGCGCTATTGGATCAAAACCAGGGTTGTCATATCCCCAAACCTTTTTTATGTTTTCACGATTTCTTGCAAAAGTTTCTAAAGCAGGGACCAATCTTCTCGAATGACTGATATCCCATCCAATATCATTTGAAATATATGTACTATCCCATTTAACATTTGTAATCATTTCCCAATCTCCAGTGCTGCCTTGCTTCCAACTGACAGGGCTTTCAGACCCGGAGTATCTGGCATATCTGTTATCAAAATAATATTTCCAAAAACCTTTGTCTAATTCAGCCCGCATTCCGCGATCGGTTTTTGTAAGCACAGTTCTGGCCAGAAATAAATCGAATATTCTTTTAATACCGTCTTTTTTAGCTAGCAGATCTTCAAAAGCTTTTTTTCCATCCTCTGCTGCCGGTTGAATTCCCAATTGATGCAATTCAGACAAATCAGATAGAACTGTCAGAAACCAAAGATCTTTGTCTGTAAAGAAATACCTTGAACTGCCATCTTTCATGTCAGCAGAAGTCAGATGGAGCCTTTTATCAACTGAGGTGAAATAATCTGCCGTTAGCCAGCGATTTAACTGGACAGCCATGGTATTGAAGCCATTAGTAAGAAATGCCTTTTGTGCCGTGGTTTGTTGATGAGCAGGAATATTTTCAGATACATTGGTGGCCAGCGCTCCTATGAGGCCTAAAAATTGTACACTGCAAAGCGGAACTTCCTTGCCAATAAAACGATAGGCTGTACATATATTTCCTCCGGTACAAACCCAGCCGGTACTGTTACTGTTGTCGGTATTTGAGATCGGTTTTAATGCGGTAAAGACAGGGTTTAACAAATCTACAAGTTCAGCAATCTGTTGGGTGTCTTTACATCTTCGGGTCATCTCTACAAATGACTGCAATCCGCCAATCTGAACATCATATAAAACATAGACATCACCGTCTTGAAATAACCTCTTATTGATTGTTGAAGCAAAATAATCACGATAATAGTTGTTCCATGAGCGAATAACCTGATCATGAATTTCGCCGTTTTTTGAAAAATCAGTGTTCTTCTGCGAGGATGCAGGTTGAATGAATATGAACGAAAGCGCTATGATAACTAAAGGAAAAATTAATTTTTTTCTCATTTTCATGTTTTTTAGCGTAAAAGATAAAGGGCGGTTTACAACTATTTGAGCTGGTTGTTAAGTTGATAATCAGCTAACATTTCTTCCCGATTTTCTTAAAATGTTGTTATAATTATCAAAAAATATTTTCTTCCGCTGCGTCTCACTTAATCTGGCAGCGAACATATGACCCACGCCCTGATAAAAACTATTGTCACATCCGAAAAATACACGATCTTCACCAAGATAATTAACAGCGTAATCTATTATATCAGCTTCATTATTACTTCCCGAAACATCAACATACACGTTAGGACTGTCTTTTACTGCCTTACAAGCATCTTCCCAGTCAATTCCGCCCCCCAGATGGGCTAATTGAAACATCGCTTCAGGATATCTTTTTGAGATGTCTGCAAAATCCTCAGGAATAGATACGTTTTTAGGTTCACCTGCATTATAAGTTACACGGGCTTTCCCTATCCCTACATGCATCAGGATCATCATCTTGAGATCAATGAATTTTTCAATAACAGGGTAAAATAGCGGATCATTGATCTTGACATGGTTGTAAAGCTTTAAGCCTACCATTCCCTGATCCATACAACGATTTATTTCCTCAAGGGCCTCTTTTTTATAAGTAGGATTCAGGGTCATCTGACCCAGAAACCTGTCGGGATACATCTTCATTGCCTTCAATACAAGGTTATTGCATTCAATGAATTCTTCAGGTAAGCCCTGGCTGCCTGGCCTCATAGGCTTAGATACTGCTAGTTTTTCAATTCCAAGCCGGTCGGCATAATCAACTACTACCTCGGGATTATAGGGTAAGTAAACATGAGCATGCGAATCTATTTTCCTGTATTTTAGTACTTCTTTCAAAGCATGACCAGGAGTAAGGTCAGGTGTATAACCCGCTAATGCTTGTTCCTTTTTGGAAAAGCATCCGATCAGGTTTCCGCCCAGTACTATCCCAGCCGCTGAAATGGCAGTATTTGTAACAAACTTTCTTCGATCCATATTTTAAAATATTATCTGAACCATTTAATACTATTATTTGCTGTTATTTCCTGGTGTCCACACTGCATGAGATGTGATTTTAAATGCAGCGCCTTCCTCGAAATCATACAGCAGGTTCTCTGGTGATAATGTGGTAGAGTTTGAATCTTTAAGTGCATTTACAAACGAGATAGGGCCACAATATACTTTACTTTGATTTCCTTCCCGGGTGATTTCCTTAATAGTATAAGATGCATCACTCCTTCCGGTAGTGGCTATCATAATCTGTTCCCCAATCAAACTGCCATCGGTAGGCAGGTTCTTGTCAACAATAATCCAGCCGCCGCCGTTCAATCCTTTATTCATTTTAACAACAGTTCCTTTTATCGCTCCTTCAGATTTTAAATTCATATTGCTATGCTTTAAAGACGATCCGTTGATAAGTATACCTTTGGTGACCTTATTTCCTGAAGTTTTTACGTAGCCGATATTACCGTCCATGGCAATTCCATTTGGTAATTTCATCAACTTATCTGATTCTGGATTATACAATACGTAGTCGGTATTGCCATTTACATGATCTATTTTTATGGCTATCTGAGATGGATTAACCATTTCAATGCGTGTTACCGATTTAATGAAAGGATTTTGTTTATAAGGTTCAAGTACAGATACAAATGAGCTGTTCAAATCTGTTCCTTTTCGATGCATTAACACATAGCCAAGTGTACGCGGATTGCCGTCCTTGTTCTGTGGTGGATCTCCATCTGCCAGAGCAACATCATTTAACGGACTCAGGGCATACATGCGGAGGTGTACATTATCTTTTGCACTCAGGCCCCGGTATCCAGGTTCAGCCTTCCAGTCAATCATAAATTGTTTGGCAGGGTTTAAATCTCTTTTAACGTTGTAAAAGAAAGAATAACCAACCGGAAATCCTTTTGACCAGCTGCCTTTTGGAATATTCTCCCCGGCATAAGTACCCTTTTCCTGTGTTTTCAGGTTAAGATTAGATGTTTTTATTTCTCCCGGAGGACCATGAAAACTATAAAGATGATCATGACCACCGGCTACCTTAAATATATCCACTACATAAGCATAGTTATTTTTATCAGTCTCATCAGCGTTTATTAAGAACATGGTCCGGGTGTAATCTTTAATTCCCGGATATGCATTCTTGCCATCTATTTCGAACGCACCAAATCCTTTTATTTGCTTAAATAGTTTACTATGGCCTCCATGCATTTCTTTCTGGGGGCGTTCATCTACAAAAACCGTGTTATGTGAAACTGTGCTGCCTGTCCATTCGGTGTTACTTGCGATACGTGTTGCAAATTCCGGATATCCGTGGTCTGGAGCAAGCCAGCGTCCAAAAGCAAAAAGATCAAAATTTAAAAGATCGGGATGTGCATGCATGATCGTGCGACCATAATTACTTACCAATGCCACGCCTGAAGAATCCTTTCCGGATTCTAATATGGCCAGCCCGAATCCGCTCATCAGATAACCGCCTTCAGGTCTGGGACCGGATTTTTCAGCGATTTGTTTAATTTCCTGTGCAACAGCGTCAGGGTTAGCTGAAAAAATATTGCGTGCAAGACCTTCGGATGAGTTATTGTTGGCATGATATGCAGCCACAGCCAGTTCCGGCAAACGGGTGAAAGAATATCCCTTAGCTATAAATTGAGGTTTAACCATGCCGTTGCTTACCAAACCTGTCGAACCACTGTCGCCAAGGTTTGGGATGGCAATACCCAATGCAGCCATCCGGTAAGCAGCAAGGAAAGCATTGCTAAACTGTGGGAAGTCCTTAATTATATTGTGCCTGGTATAAGCAGAATATCCATCCAGCCGTTCAACAATCTCGGTGACTAAAGTTCCCCATATCAGGGCATATCCAGGTGCTCCTTCATCTGATGTACCATCACGGTCAAAGTTTGCGATCATCAGTTCCGGGATTTTTCCACCTTTAGGTTCAAATATCCAGTCGATCCACTGATTGGTTTCTGGCTGTGTATTTAAGGCAAGGGCACAGGTTGCCATAGTTAACTGGTGCATTCCCTGGTTTCCGGTAATCTGACCGGATTTAACGCCTTTAAACGCTTCACGCAATAAGCGGTCATCTACGTTTTTTATAAATAAATCACGCGTACCTTTTGGGCTGGGTAATTTATACTTTTCTGACATCTTTTTGAGAAAAGTATAAAGCGGGGCATTATCAGTAGTTCCGCTGATTATTTTATCATAAGAATCAGCGAGGCTGGTAACATTACCGGTTTCCCAGATCCTTCCTTCAATCTTTCCACGATTTGTACCACCATCTGAATGATACCATCCACGCTCTGCATATGGCTTCCAGTCCATATCGGGATACACATCCGCCAGACGGTCTAACATGATAGCAGCTTTACGGGCATATACTTTGTCTCCGGTATATAAATAGGCGTTTGATAAAGCTGCAATACCACTGGCCACATAATTCCAGTATTTCCAGGTGTAATACCCTATAAATCGGTGTCCCCGGCCATTTGAATCTATATAACCAAAGCCGTCATCCACGCCATACTTATGCAGAGGGTCTTTAGGATCAGGATGTTCCGTATTATATAATAAGCTCTTATCTCCCTTAGCCGGGTTAAATAATCCATGTTCATCAATGGCGCTTTTATAGTATTTTTCAAAGTCGTTTGTAGGAAAAACCACTTTACATGATGGACATGTTAATTTCCATGGCTTGTTTTCAAAGTCAGGATTGTATGGATAGTTGCCAAACTTAAAAACCTTTTCACCGCATTTTAAACAACCCAGAACTTTTGGGCCTGTGGTGAGCCTGTCCATCGTAACATCAATAGTTCTTGGCAAATCTTGTCCGGGAATCATGTGCCATAGCACTTCATCCTCTTTTGCAACCCAGATCTTTGCCTGATCTATAACTTTCTTGCGCTGCAGCTTTGCCCATTCATACTTTTCGCAGTTTGCACGAAGGTTAGCAATCTTCTCTGCAGTGTAAAATCCGCCATAGGGCCGGGCAGCAAAACCTGATTGTGTACTAATAAACAGGACAAATAATAATACGAGGCGTTGTAAAAAATAATTCATTCTAATTCGTTTTACGTAGTTATATGTATAGATTAACGGATCTGACCTATGTTTTTCTATTGTAAAAAGGTAGCTTTTAATGGCGTTTTTGAAAAATTGATCAGATCATTGGTGTACGTACCCGAAGTTGCGGTTTTTTTTTTTATAACGCAAAGAAATTTTATAAAAAGATTGATTTAAATAATATATGGGCCATAATTGGCGCGACAGGGCAATATTTGTATAGACATGTTAAAGTTCGTTTATTACCTGGTATTTTACCCTGTATCTTGTTCAGAATTTGGAAAAGGGCATCTGTTTGCAATAAATCTTGTTAATTTTGCGGCATAATTTAAGTAATCATATGAAACATAATTTTGGTGCCGGTCCGTGTATATTACCTCACGAAGTATTTAAACAAGCCTCACAAGGGGTATTAGAATTCGGCGATACCGGATTATCCATATTGGAGATCTCCCATCGTAGTTCAGCCTTTGAAGCGGTAGTTGACGAAACGGTTAAACTGGTAAAAGAACTTATGGAAGTACCTGCCGGATATTCAGTTTTATTACGTCAGGGCGGTGCCAGTTTACAGTTTGCCATGGCCCCGATGAACTTACTGGGAGAAGGCCAAAGCGCGTCCTACCTGGATACGGGCGTATGGGCATCCAAAGCCATCAAAGAAGCTCGGATACTGGGTGAGGTGAATGTGGTAGCATCATCCAAAGATCAGAACTACAGCTATATTCCCAAAGGATTTACTATTC
>DASWTL010000304.1:0-3350 GCA_036402155.1 Sphingobacteriaceae bacterium
TTCTTTGGATGAATGGCTCTCCCGCATCTTTTTCCATATTAAATGAAGCTGTTAAATTCTGCCCATAATTATACCGGTAACGGAGTAACATTCTTGCCGGAGATCCCAGATATCTGTTTTCCTGAGCCGTGTCTGGAATAAGGTATCCTAACTGAGCTTGTAATACCTGTCCAAAACGGAGCATGAGGTCATGATTTCCCTTTTTAGTCAGGTCATTCAGCGCCAGCGACTTAAGCGAATTAAATGATCCAACTGAAATAAATGGAGAAAACTTACGAATGGTTTCTAGATCAAAGCCTTCAATACTCTGCAATTCAGACAGTTCAAGTATCTCACCATTCTCTTTTATATGATTTGTTAGCGCATTAATTTGAATGGGAGAAAGAAATATCAATTCAGAAAGTTGTTGACGGGTTGCTTTATTAATATTAATGGGATGTTTATGATAGAAGTTTAATCGCTCCGTAAGTTCTGTATAATCAAAGTCATCAGCTAACCGGTCAGCCAATGACTCGAAGATCAGATCAACGGCCATGTCACCATCACTCTGCGCATTTACAGAATTGACCAAGTGTAAGCTAACCATAAAAACAATGCCCAATAATTTAAAATTCATAGCTCAAACCAACCTGTGGCACAAATCCTAAATAATACTGGTTATATGTAGAGGCATCAAACCGAAAACTCCTGTACAAGATGCCAAATCCAAAATATTGACGCATTGGATTTGATGACACCCCGCCCCGGGCCGCCAGCCATTCCACAAGGGTATACTCAGTTCCAAATTTGAATGAAATAGAAGAGTTAAGTATTTTTTGAACTTCGGACGTGAGTAAAATTTTATCACTTAACTTCCAGGCTGACCCAAACGCTATAATTACCGGCACCAACGCATTCACTTCGTTGTTAAAGCCACCGTTAGATGGATTGGCAATGTGGGCGCCAAGTATGAAACTTTCATTTAACTGAAATTGAAACCCAGCATCTACAGAAAGTGCGTTTGCAGAACCATAATTTTGAATTTTCAATTGATGATAGTTAAATCCAATGCCAACAGAAACATCTCCCCATTTCCTTGCACACGCCAATGAAATTTGTTGCTGATTAAATTGAGCGATACCGTACCGGTTAATACCCAGCGCGAATACATTTTTTAATGCAGGAAAAATGATAAGTGCAGACTGGAAGCTGATATTCTCATCAACAAATAATTGTTCATAATTTACAGCAGCGACAATTCTGTTTATTTCGCTTAAACCTGCCTGGTTCTTCCTAACCGACCATTGATCCTGAAGGGCTACTCCTGATGAACCTAATGCCGTATAACGGGGTCCGGGATTTACTTGCCCTGATGCCTGGAAACCAAAAATCATTAATATCAGATAAATATATTTCATCTTAATTAATTTATTCCTTCCAAACGTATTGAATATTTCAATACAAAAACATCCCCTAAAAAGGGGATATTTCAACTAAAATATTAGTTTTTAATTCACCTCCGAATTGATGATCAGTCACATTATTTCAATAAATCTTATCAATTTTCGAACATCCTGAAGTTTTATATATGTTTGTTCATGCTAAAAAGCATTTTGGTATTATTACGATTCTTTGGTTTCTGGCTGATCCTTTTTTTTATCGATCGTTCCATATTCCTTGTTTTCTTTGCTGGTAAGTTAGAAGCTACACCAACCGAAATTTTCTCTGCCTTTATTCATGGTCTGAGGCTGGATGCATCCACTGCAGTTTATCTTTCAGCTATTCCGCTGCTTGTATTTATCCTGTTATGGTTTCTCCCAAGGGTGAAGCTCCCGATGGTTGTTCCAAGGATGTACGTGTACCTGATAGTAATTCTGATCAGCCTGATCAGTGTAATAAACCTGAACCTTTACCGTGAATGGGGTTCAAAAATAAATTTCAAAGTAATAGACATCGCTTTCAGCACCCCCAATGAAGCTTTAGCTTCTGCCTCATCCTCTCCCCTGTTTACTTCGTCCATTATCTTTCTGTTAATGGCTGGTGCGGGTATTTGGCTTTCAACCAGGATAATAGAATATAAAATTCCAGATGAACGTGTACCTCTCTGGTTAAAAGCCATATCATCTTCGTTATTTATTGCTTTAGCCGTTTTGTTAATTCGCGGTGGATGGCAGCTTGCACCAATAAATCAAAGCATGGCATATTATTCAAATAAACCTATACTGAACCATGCAGCAGTTAACACACATTGGAACCTGTTACACGACTGGCTTAAGCAAAGGTCTGTTGGAAAAAATCCTTATCAATATTTCCAGCGCGATGAGGCACAAAAGTTAGTTTCAGGTTTGTATGCAGATAAGGGAACAGATCATCTATCAGTTTTAACCACAAACCGGCCTAATGTTGTACTAATTATTTTAGAAAGCCTTACAGCAGATGTAATTGAAAGCCTTGGAGGCGAAAAAGGCATTACACCGGGGGTTGAGAAATTAGCTGATTCAGGAATACTTTTTACTAGTATGTACGCTTCTGCCGACCGCACAGACAAAGGCCTGATAGCGATTTTAAGTGGCTTTCCTTCACAGGCTATCCGAAGCATAGTGAAAGAAAATAACAAGCATGAAAAGCTTCCCTCTATCGCCGTTGACATGAAAAAGCACGGATACCAAACTTCTTTTTATTATGGTGGGGAAAGTGAGTTCTCCAATATTAAGTCTTATATTTTAAGTCATGGCTATGACAAATTGGTTGATCAGGCATCATTTCAGGAAGCAGATAAAAATTCAAAATGGGGCGCGCATGATCATGTTGTTTTTAAAAAACACCTGACCGATCTAATTAATCAACAGCAACCTTTTTTTTCAACGGTTTTAACATTATCCAACCACGAACCTTTTGAGCTTCCCGGTAAACACCGTTACGCCGGAAAAAAACTGGAAGACAAATTCAGAAGTACTTCTTTTTATACAGACTCTGTATTGTATGATTTTATACAGGATGCAAAAAGAGCGAAATGGTATAAAAACACCCTTTTTATTGTTGTGGCAGATCATGGACACAGACTGCCATTAAACAAGCATGAGAGTTATCATCCCGGCAGGTACAGAATTCCTTTATTGTTTTTTGGCGATGTGATTAAGGATGAATACCGGGGAAAAAAGATCGATAAAACCGGTAGTCAGACAGACATCGCCACAACCTTACTCAACCAATTAAATATGCCTTCAGAAAAATATATCTGGGGATATGATCTTTTAAGCACATCGCGTGAATTTGCTTTTTTCGATTGGGATAATGGCTTCGGAATCATTACACCTGAACAGAGCATCACCTTTGACAACGTTGGTAAAAACATAATCTATAAACGAGAA
>DASWTL010000305.1:0-7280 GCA_036402155.1 Sphingobacteriaceae bacterium
GCCGCCGGATGTTAATAAAAAGGTGAAAAGTGTATGATTTTCAATCGTGTCGGGCAATTTGGAGACAGAACTTAAATGACTGTATTGAATAATTTGCTGATTGACGAATTGCAGAACCCTCCCGGTGTTCTCAAAATTCATGTGATGAAAACCTTTTATGATTATGGGGTTACCAACCACCCAATCAGTTTGTACTTCAATATTCATTTCAGGCTCCCCCATCCATTTTTTCATCAGGTCGGCATTGGTAAGATATTCCCACACCACAGAAGGGAGGCTGTTTATGACAATCTGTTTTTCAATGATATTTGACATTAAGCTAAATGATAAATGTAAAAGTAAGTAATCTGTGATAAGATTACCTACCTGAACACGTCGTCAAGCGAAGGATTCTTAAATAAGATGCAGTTTATTAAAATCAATAAATTAGGTACAATCAAGGGATTTGAAATCCCTTTTTATCCTCAGTTCAACATATGATTGGATAACATTTCGAAGAGCGAAACTATTTTTTTCTCTTGTAATGTAACTGCGTTAATCCTGTATCAAATGATTTTGCAGTCAAAAATTCTAGCTCTTGTTCAGGTCTTCCATCTTTAAATAACCTTGTTCCATTGCCTACTAATATTGGAATTATTGAAATAATCAATTCATCAATCAAGTCATTTCTTAGAAGTTCGTTTATTATTTCAGCCCCTCCATCACAATAAATATTTTTGCCCTTCCCGCTCTTTAGTTTATGAACTAATTCGATTAGATCTCCGGTATAGAATTTTATTTTACCAACATCTGGTCTTTCCGTTCTTGTTATCACATAAACGTCTCTTTCCCCATTATCATAATGAGAAGTGCCTATTTCTCTATGAACCCAATCATATGTTTTTCGGCCAATAATAATGGTGTCAATTGTTGAATTAAATTTCGCGTAACCATAATCTTCGCCTTCTTTTTCAACTAATTTCAAGAAGCTGAGATCATCATTAGGCTTTGCAATGTAACCATCTAAACTTGTTGCAATGAAAAGTGATAATTTTCGCATGTCTTTTATTTTAATTTTTTACAATATTAATGTGAAGCATTCATTGCTACTTTGGAAAAAAACGACAAATTAAAGCTGCGATGGCGAAAGTCCTGTATTTCGCTTGATTTCGTTGGTGAGGTGCGAATGGTCATAAAAGCCGCACTCAAAAGCTATGTCTAATAAACTTCGATTTTCACTTGAGTTCTTAATTATGCACAAAGCATTTTGAAAACGAATAATATTTGAATATTCCTTCGGGGAGATTCCTATGTGTATTTTAAAATTTCGTTCTAATTGACGCACAGTAGTGTAATTCCGTTTTGAAAGTTCGTAAATACTCAATTGTCCATTTGAAGAATGTATTTGATTGAGTACGGATTGTAAAGGGTTCTCTTTACTTTTAATCCTATCCGTAAAAAATCGGTTTAGATAATTGAAAGGGGTTTCAAGAAATTTGTCAACATTAAATGAATTGGATTTCTCAAGCTCAATGGTGTTGTTTTTTAGTTCATTTTGTGGTATAAAGTTATAGAAGTTTGTAAAAGTTGCCGGTTTGAGACAAACTCCAAATAAATGTGTGTTCCGTTCGATAAAACTTTCTTTGAAAGAAGTCATTGCACCAACCACATAAGTTTTTCCATACTCCATAGAAACCAGGCCATTGTCCGTTAAGCAAGTATTTGCCAAGTTCATTACCAGGCCTGCACACCCATCAGGAAAATTCCGTTCCCATTGTCTGTCATGTTCATCCCCTTTCAGTTCCCAATAAGAATGAATAAAGGGTTCCAATTCCCTGCAGGGTTTTATTTCTTTATATTCCATCAGCTTTGTGGTGTTATTTTCCTTTACAGCTAACTAGTCCCATAATGCAATATTGCATTCCCTTATTTTAAATATCTTGATGAATTAATATACAGACTATAACTATTCTGTAGAGCTTCCCCCACTACTCCTTCAATTCAATTGATATCTGTTAAACTTACATAGTTTCCAAAACTCGATTTCTTATGATCTTACAACTCTGTGCTTTTTATAAATAAAGGTAAGATACAGTAAAGCTAATACCGACATCAAAGCAGAAATGTAAAATATAGGAGGCACTGCTTGCATATTATCCATAAACATCCAGCCGGCACCCAGGGCGCCAATACCACTTCCGGCTTCCAATGCAATGTACATGGTGGCTACGGCCTTCCCTCTCCGGTCCGGGTGGCTAAGATCGATTGTCCATGCGTTTAATGCCGGCGATTGGATGCCGGATGCGATACCATAAACCACCGATGCCACCAGAAGCGAGATAATTCCGGATGCATGGCCTATCAACAACATCGATAATGCAATAAGTGTGGCTGAAATTTTCAACATCAGAACACGTCCATACTGGTCTGAGATTCTTCCGGCCACGAACCGGATAAGCAATGATGCTGCGGTAAAGGTCATGAAAAATAAGCCTTTATTAGAAAATCCCAAATGTCCACCCCAATCAGGGATCAGGGTGATCATGGTACCATATCCGAAATAGGTGAAAAAAGTTACGATGGCAGATGGAATGGCTTGTCTTTCAATTATTTCACTTCTTCCAATTTTTAAATGCGAATAATGGAAGCGCTGTTTAATGGGAACGGTTTCCTTCATATTCATAACGATGATAATTGACAGGAGCGCAAAAACTGATGAGCAATAAAACAGCGTATCAATGGAATAATAAGTTGTAATGGCGCTTCCAATGGCGGGACCTATAGCCAATCCGGTGCTGAAGCACAATCCATGAATGCCCATAGCCTCTCCCCAGCGGTTCGGCGGCACAATATCGGCCACATACGCAGCCGTTGCTGTAGGTTTAAATCCTGTAGAGAATCCATGTATCAACCTGATAAACAGAAACCCGGCGACACTACCCAGGACAGGGTATAAAAATCCGCACACAAAACACACTAATGAACCAATGGCCATTACAGGAACCCGACCGATGGTATCTGTCAGCTTTCCACTAAATGGCCTTGATATTCCCGCCGTGAGTGTAAATAAGGCAATGATCAATCCTTTATGTTCAGCACCACCAAGACTGGTAAGATAAGCCGGAAGTTCCGGGATCAGCATATTAAAGCTCGCCGAAAAGAGGAAAGAACTTAAGCACAAAAGTCCAAGAGGAAGAGTTAAAATAGAATCCTGACCGGTAGTTGACCTCATACTGCCCCGCAAATCGCCGTTTTATTACCTGTTATTGTTCTTCTTTGAAATATACTTTATAATAATTCATTGCTTTAGAATCGTCAAAGCCTTTTTCTATCAGCTCTTTATCGCCATGAATGTAGATATGGAAATTCTTATCCAGTTTCAAAACACTTTTATAAACACGGGATTGTTTTTTTACGGCCTGTTCAGAAATATCAAAAGTATCTTTAATCTCCGTGTCGAATTCATTTTCAAACTGCTGCTTGAAGTTTTTAAACGACGAGATGGCTTTTTCATTACCGATCACTTCTTCCGAAAACTCATCCATATCAAATACCTCCTTTTCCTTGAAATACTTCATCGATCGGTTTAAAAGGTCGATTTTATCAGCTTTAGACATTTCAAATTCTTCATCAACCTGGTTGGTGATAAAGTTTTTGTAAACACTTAATGTATTACTGGTCTGATTATAATTATCATTCCTGATCCTAAGTTTTAAGAAATCATCTTTCCAGTAAACCGCTTCTGAACTACGGTTAGTCTGGTCGACCACAACAACGGTAAACCCTTCAGATCTTTCTGAATTCAATATCAGGCATCCTTTATCAAGCTTATTGATATTGATAGCATCCTGCTCATAAGTCAGCTCAAAACCACCTGTTTGAGGCTCCACCTTCAAGTATGTATCCTTGGTCTCAGATTTAAATATCCCGATTGCATCATGCAACTGGCCATCAAGCTGTACATCTTTAAAATATCCGATATAGATCTCGCCCGATTTTATATTGGGATGGTTCGAAATATCGTAGAGGAACTTCGCTATGGCTTGGCTGGTGTCATGAAATTTACCTGCGTCAAGAAACATTTCGGAGGCAAAATGATAAATTTCGTTAAGCTCCAGGTCATCGCTGGAATGAAAGAACCGGTAAACCTCATTTACTTTCTCAAAAGGCTTCAGAAAATATTGATTTAATAAGCCGCTGAGCAATTCATCCTGAAGAGGTACAGGTTCTTCAGAGAGCACATAAAATTCATCATGGGATTTGTTGCCGACACGGTGTACAGAAAGCCGCGCCAATGATGCTTCGAAAAATGATAACATATATAAAAACTGTGGATATCGGTGAATAATTTATTAAGTCAGTACTTTGATCTTAAGCCGTGAGTTTGAAAATATACAATTAAGATGTTGACAGTAACACCTGGTTTTAACAAAAACAACTGTATCAATGCTATGCGTATGCGGAGCATCTTGCAATCCATGATTATTGAGCGGATTAACCTTTGGTGCGTAATGGATAAGTAATAAAAAAGGGGGCTTATGATCAATTGAATTGGCCGGCAGTGAACAGTTGGTAACCAGATCGGGTATTGATGCGCTAATTGCCTTATGCTGATGATTTATTGTTCTCATTCTTACGGGGCAAATATCGGTATTTATAATCCAGCATAGTTATTCTAATAATTATTTACCTTCAATGGACATATTAACCAAAACCTTTGTCTAACTTGTAACTTAATCTGCTTTTAAAACAAAGCAAGGAATTCAGAATGAGGATAATAATCCTGAAGTAATAATACCTGTTTTATCAATATGGAGCAGAACATCTCCAATTTCTTATTGTTACGCCTAAGGTGAGAAGATATCTAAATATTAGTTTAAAAATTATCGGTGGACTGCTTGGTATTGTGTTGTTGATCTGGTTGGGTATTTCATTATATGTAAAAGCAAACCACGAAGTTCTTTTAAAAAACATCACTGAACAGCTAAATGACGATATTTCGGGCAAGCTTTCTATTGAAAGCATGGAACCTGAGCTTATTCGTGGCTTTCCGGGAATATCAGTTTCGTTAAAAAACGTACTTCTTCGTGACAGTTTATGGGAAAACCACAAACATAACTTACTGGAAGCGAAGAAGGTATATGTAGCGGTTGATGCACTTTCTCTACTTACAGGTCCGCCGCGTATAAAAAAGATTTCAGTAGAAGGCGGAACTATATATTTCTACTCTGATAGCCTTGGATATAGCAATACCAGTTTATTAAGAAAAAGAACAACTGGTAATAATAACCCGGACAAGGCAAAGAAGAACAGCAAGATCAATAACATTCATTTCAGCGATATAAGCTTCATTTATGATAATAAATTCAAAAATAAGTTCTTTAATATAGATGTCAGCAGCTTTTCAGGAGCGCTGAAAAATAATTCGAAAGGATGGAAAGCTGTAGTTGATTTAAAATCTATGGTAAATCAACTGGAATTTAACACCCGCAGGGGGAGCTTCCTTAAAAACAGACATCTGCGTATGAACGACTTTAACCTGGTTTTTGATAATGATCAGAAAAAGCTTACAATTCCTTCACAGCTCATCAATATCGAAGATGACGCAATTAGGGTAGGTGGTTTTTTTATGTTCGCTGAAAATTCTTCGGATTTCAGTTTGAACATTCAGGCGAAAAATATTCCGTTCAGGAACGCTTCTGCCCTCCTTTTACCACATATCACTAAAAAATTAAAAAGTTATGATCTGAAAAAACCTATTGATGTCCAGGCCTTAATTAAGGGGCAACTTAAGGGCGCGGGTAAGCAACCACTTGTTCGTGCAGCGTGGCAGGTAAAGAATAACACCCTCTCTGCTGCCGGAGAAATAATTAAAAATTGTTCATTCGCAGGAACTTTTACCAATCAGTTGATTGCCGGTAATGGCCGGACAGATACTAATTCTGTTATCATTTTTTATGGCATGCTGGGTAAATGGTATACTATAGATTTCCGGGCGCCTAAAATCCTGATCAGCAATCTTAAACGGCCTATTATTGAGGGCAAGTTTACTTCGAACTTCCCTTTGAAAAAACTGAATGCAGTATCCGGAGGAAAAACATTTCATTTTAATGGTGGCACAGCTGTATTGGATTTGTTATATAAAGCTCCGTTTTATAAAACTGACAATAAACCAAACTTTATTGTCGGAACCATCCGTATTAATAATGCAGCAGCTACCTACCAACCCAGAAATCTTAAATTTAATCGAATATCACTCTTGTTAAACTTTAAAGGGCAGGATCTTTTTCTGCAAAACATGAAGGTTAGAAGCGGCAAAACGCAACTATATATGAATGCTTCTCTTCGTAATTTCTTAAATCTTTATTATACCGATCCGAAAAAAATCGTCCTGGACTGGCAAATTACAAGTCCGGAAATAAATCTTGGAGAATTCATTGCTTTTTTAGGTAAAAGGAAATCGGGTGTAAAAGTTACAAAAACGGATACCGAGTCAAAAGCTGCATCAAGCCGTATATTTCAGCAGCTTGATGAGGTACTTGACCAGGCAAATGCACATATGCTGTTAAAAGTTGACCGGCTGGTTTATAAGAATTTTGTTGCCAGCAATATAACTTCCGATATTACCATGAAGCAGTCGGGTATTGCAATAAACAGGGTTAGTCTGAATCATGGAGGAGGCCGCCTGGAAGTGAATGGAAATATAGATCAATCAGGGTCATTGAACAAAATCACTACCGCTACCCGTATTACCAATGTAGATGTACAAAAGTTATTTGCTTCTTTTGATAATTTCGGCCAGGATGCGATCACAGATCAGAACTTACGTGGAGTATTTTTTGGTTCCACCAACATGTCGGCAACCATGAGAGATAACGGAGAAATCGTTCCGCGATCGTTTTACGGAACTGTGAGCTTCGCTATCAGGAATGGAGCCCTGGTAAAGTTTGAACCTATGGAAAAAATAGGCAGACTTACATTTCCCAACAGAAATTTCTCAAATATTACTTTCAAAAATCTTAAGAACACACTTACAATAGAAGGAAATAAGGTATTAATTCCTCCAATGCATATCGAAACCAGTGTGTTTAATATTTTCGCAAACGGCGTTTATAGTTTCACAACCGGAACAAACATAGCCCTTGAAGTGCCACTCAGAAATCCACAAAAAGATGCCTTGCTATCTGATAGCCTGAGAGAAACACGTATCCGGCGAGGAATTGTCCTTAACTTAACAGCTGTAGATGGCCTTAATGGAAATGTTAAAATAAAATTAGGTAAAAAGAAGGCCGAAGATTAGT
>DASWTL010000306.1:0-1607 GCA_036402155.1 Sphingobacteriaceae bacterium
ATAACATTAGATGATCCGCTGGTTTTAATATTCATTTCACCGCAACTTATATCAAGCATGGCTTTTGATGCTCCGCTAAGATCCAGATTAAATGATGTGGAGTTGATCCTTCCCTGACTGATTACTTCAACAACTCCTGAAACATCAATACCTTCCAGATTTGCTGAGGTTGTATAAATGGTTACCGGGCCGGTTTCACAAAAATCATCATCCATATTGATTATCAACTGGTCATTCCTAACTTTTGTACTAATTCTTTCATGAATATTATCGTCGGCAACTATCCGTAGTTGTTGTTGTGCACCCTGATGAACTAACAGTTTAACAGTTCCACCAACTTTTATTGTAGAAAATGGTTCTACATCCCGTAACTGAGAGACCTGTTTACCTGAACCACGAATACAATTTCCCGAGCTACAGCTCTCAATAGTTATCATTATGATTCCGATAAGAAAAAAAGAAAAATACTTCATTTAAATAGGCTTGGTCTATGGTAAATATATCAGGTTAAAATCAGAATAAAAAACCTCACAGATAATACATGCCCCCATCCGTTTTAATCTTCCCGGCATCTAATAACTCCCTGATCACAGCAATTTTTTCCTTCTCAGTACCATTAGGTAATTTATTAACCAGGTCATCTAAAGATAGCCTGTTCGCAATTAATATCTCCACCAGGTCATCGGTTATTTGCCAGACAATATTCTCCTGAGACTGCTTTCTTTTTTTATCCAAACATACATCACATACCCCGCATTCAAATGCATCTGCCTGGTTAAAGTAATGCAGTAACTGAATATTGCGGCATACATTCCCCGTAGCATATGCAATTACAGAATTTACCTGGGCTTGTTGAATATTAAAGCGTTGTTTAATAAAACCTGCATTAATCACTACATGTGTAGTATCTTCCCTTGCCTTCAAAAACTGAACCTGTGGCTTGTCGGTTTGCTGATGATAACTTAAAATTTCCAGAGCGTGAAGTTTGTTTAAAATCTGCCCGACTTCGTCTCTGCTGATGGACAACCGCTTTGCAAGATCAAATTCTTTTACAGGAATATAATGATCAAATATCCCCCCATACGACCTGAGTAAGGTTTTTATAAACGAGTCATATTGCTGATGCTCAATCTGGAACCGGTAAATATCTTCATGTCCTATAAGAATTTTAACCCTTGATGGCAGATAAACTGTTTCACTTAAGGCCACATATTCATCCCGCTCCAGAAACTTCAACGCATTCAGGGTTTTTATTGCATCCAGTTTATAACGTGAACAAAAATCTCCAGCATCAAAAGGTAAAGATACCCCCTCTCCCGCCCCATAAGCCAACTGATAATAATTCCCCAAATGATGATATACCTGTTTAATCTCTTCAACAGAAGGGTAACTCTGTTCTAATTTCTTCTGTACAAAAAGAATGTCAGATTGATTGTATAATAAAACAGCATACGCCTTCTTTTCATCACGCCCGGCACGACCGGCTTCCTGGTAATAGGCCTCCAGGCTTTCGGGAAGATCCAGGTGAACCACAAAACGTACGTCGGGCTTATCTATCCCCATACCAAAGGCATTGGTTGCAACAATGATGCGTGTAGATCCGGATT
>DASWTL010000307.1:0-7503 GCA_036402155.1 Sphingobacteriaceae bacterium
ATCAGACCTATGCCCCTGCCCTCCTGGTTCATATAAATAATCACACCTTTCCCGGCTTTCTGTATCATTTCCATTGACTTATGAAGCTGTGGCCCGCAATCGCACCGGCATGAGCCAAATATGTCACCTGTAATACATGAACTATGTACACGCACTAAAATAGGCTCTTCAGGCTCCCATGATCCCTTAACAAGGGCTAAATGATGATCACCTGTATTAACCTGTGTATAAGCCACCATTTCAAAATCGCCCCATTCTGTTGGAAGCTTAACTGATACTTCCTTTTTTATAAGCGTTTCTTTTGATAGCCTGTAAGCAATAAGATCCTTTATCGAAATAATCTTAAGTTTGAACTGTTTGGCTATTTCCAAAAGATCAGGCAAACGCGCCATTTCACCATCTTCCTTCAATATTTCTACAAGTACTCCTGCAGGTGGAAACCCGGCCATACGGGCCAGATCTACTGCTGCCTCTGTATGTCCTGCCCGGCGCAACACGCCCCCTTCTTTAGCTATTAATGGGAATATATGACCTGGCCGGCCAAGTTCTTCAGGTTTTGTCTCAGGATTAATCAGCGCCAGGATCGTTTTAGAACGGTCAGAAGCAGAAATTCCGGTGGTACAGCCATGCCCATTCAGGTCTACTGATACCGTAAAGTTAGTTTCATATATGGCTGTATTATTTCCAACCATCGGATCAAGCTTTAATTCGTAACAGCGCTCCTCAGTTAATGGCGCACAGATCAAGCCCCGGCCGTGCATGGCCATAAAATTAATTACTTCAGGAGTCGCATTAGTAGCAGCTGTAAGAAAGTCACCCTCATTCTCGCGGTCTTCATCATCAACCACAATAATGACCTTCCCCTGCTTAATATCTTCTATAGCGTCCTCAATTTTATTTAACATTATCTTTTATTTATAGATACCTATCTGATGCAAATTTACTCAATTAGTTTTTGCACGTGAAATGCAAGCCTCTATCACAATGTCTGAATGATGCAATAATTCGGCTAAATGATTGGTTTTTTCCTGTTAAGAAGCTTCTTGAACCATTGCTTATATGCATCGGCATCAAAAAGTACAGAATCAACAGTCGCTTTATAAGTTAAAAAAGCACCCAAAGGGGAAAGTACAATGATTGCAACCCACATACCAATTTCTGGTGGAACGCTTCCCTGCTTGGCATATTTCTCACCTATGGTAGAGATAATATGATAGATCAGGAAAAAGATAATGGCCATAACAACAGGCAATCCTAAACCGCCTTTACGAATGATAGCCCCAAGTGGAGCCCCAATAAAAAACAAAACAAGGCACGATACAGACAGTGTAAGCTTGCGGTTATATTCCACCATATAACTCCTTAATCTTGCAGCAAAATCTTTTTCCGTAAGCATCGGGTTGTTTAAAGTCTCCTTAATTACACTGATCTCTTCTCTGGCGCTTTGGATGGATTGCAGTTTACTATCTTTAGGTATAATGTCGAGAAAACTATTCTCGTAAAACCGTAAAGGTTTAGGTTTATACTTTTCAAACCCTAAAGCAGTAGAATATTGTTTATAATACGGCTTAATATTCATAAGCACAGACCGGCGTACACTATCAGACTTTACAGCTGTTGAATCATGGTAGTATCTTAACTGACGCATATTCAACATTGCATAGTTAGATTTAAACAGGTTCTCATCAGTCCGGGTCAGCTTAAATCCGGACAGATCAAATTTCTGCTCAGATGTTTTAAATCTGTACCTCATCAGCCGTTGCCGCGGATTATAAGGCCCTTTTTCACCATGTGTTTCTTCATAACGTATTCCGTTGGATAAAATAATTACCAGGGTTTTGGAATCATCCGTTTGATACATCCGCCCCTTTTTTGCTTTCAAAACATTTATGCTCTGAACGTCATTATGATTATATATTAAAACATCATGGAGGGTTTGCCCATCAGGGTCAACTTTCCGAACCCTTATAGAATATCCCGGAAATCCGTTATAGAACACGCCGTCTTTAATTAAAAAGCTTGCCTTTTGGTTTCTTACGTCATATAAAAGCGACCCCATCTTGAGGCTTGCCACCGGAAGCATATAATTTGAAAAAAGGAAGGCGGATAAGGCAAGTGCAATTATTGCTATCACCAGCGGGCGCATGGCTCGTTGCAGTGAAATCCCTGCCGATTTAATAGCTACTAATTCATAGTTTTCTCCAAGACTGCCAAAAGTCATGATTGAAGAAAGCAGGATGGCCAGAGGAAGCGCCATTGCCACATTGGTTGCCGAAGCATAATACAGCAATTCAAGGATTACATACCATTCAAAGCCCTTCCCAATCAGATCGTCGATGTATTTAAATAAAAACAACATCAACAAAATGAACATGACAATGAAAAAAGTAACAATGAAGGGCCTTATAAAGGCCTTCAAGACCAAAAGGTGAATCTTTTTCACATTACAAAAATAGGGAATTAATTCCCTAAGCGCCGAGTACGCTTATCAAATACTGAACCTGGTTGTCCCAGATAAGCTTTCTTTCCTCAATTGTTTCATCGGTTGCAAAGTCGGTAATTGCCAGGGCGACATCATTTGTGAGTTCATCCTGAACAATTTCCATTTCAAAATAACACTGTGGATCATCATCAATCCATTTAAATTTCACTAGTTTATTTTCTTTAATAGAAACCAACTTAGCCCGCTGTTCTTCGTCATCCCAACTAAACGTATATACCTGGTCGCGATACGCAACATCGTCAGCAAACCATTGGGATAGGCCATTTGGTTCATTCAGGAAGCTGAATAATATTTTGGGCGATGACTTTACCTCATATTCAAGATGAAACTTTTTCTTTTCTGCCATTCTTTGCACTAAATTATAATAGCTCCGGCTATTTTTTTACATTTCTTTCTAAAGAAAGGTAATTTCAACTATATTTGCAACTCTCTTTTCAGAACCCGTATTTAATGGGTAAAAAAAGCAGAATTAAAGCCCTGGAACATAACCATTCAGGCAGACAGAAGTTCATAGATAAGCTGTCTAATAAAATTTCGGCGGGGTAGCTCAGATGGTTAGAGCGCAGGATTCATAACCCTGAGGTCGGCAGTTCGATCCTGCTCCCCGCTACCATAACGGGCAAGTCATAGTTTTTTGTGATTTGCCCTTCTTTTTTGCCCTCAATAACAGCCTTCACAGTATCAAAAACGCGGATTGCTTCATTTAGCCGAGTAGTTCGATGTTGGGTTCCGTCAAAAGTCAAATTTTCGGGGTACATCGAACTAATCAGCCTTCTTTTACCCTCAGGCCCACTATTTTTATATATCTCACTTAGCCTTGAGAGCGTTCCTACAGCCTTGTTTATCAGAGTTGGGAGATTATCAGCAGGACGGGATAAATCAAGCAATTTGGCCTCCAAAATAGTTATCTTCCGTTCAGAGTCTCGTTTAATCAGATGATAGTCTGCCGAGTCAATTTCACCATTCAGGAGTAAATCCCTCGCTTTAGTTATTTTGGTATTGTGATCAGTTAATTGAGTTTTCAATTGACGTAATTCCTGGGTTTGGCCGCCAACCTCTTTATTGTAAATTTCTAAAACTATTTTTTTATACAAATCGCCTACCGCAGGATGCAGCGTATGTTTTTCTAACTCTTCTTTGAACTTGTCATTTACCGTATCGGCGTTGTACCTCACACCGCAAGTTGAAAAACAATGATAATAGGTATAGTATTTTCTGCACCCTTTAGAAGAACTACCTGTAAGCATATAACCACATTTTGGGCAGATTAAAAAGCCACGTAACGGAAGCCTGTCAGGAGAAACAGTCTTTGTTTTAACTGTTTTCTTCCGCCCATCCAACACGTCCATAACCTGATAAAACAGTGCTTCGGAAATCAGCCCTTCGTGTTGGCCTTGTACAATGGTTGCTTCTTCATCCTTGTACTGAGGGACAAAGATTTTACCACAATACACGGGGTTACGGATAACTTGCCAGAAATTCTTCCGCCCACATGAAAGCCCTTTTTTCCGGGCTTCCTTCCATATCTGATCTATGAACCATCTGCCTGTGGCAAGCTCCTGATAAACCCATCGCATAATTGCAGCATCCGGTTCTCTCGGTGCAATATATTTCTGCCCGTTCTCCCGGACTCTATTCTGATATCCAACCACAGCAGGCCCCATCCATCTTCCTTCTTTCCTTGCTCTTCTCATTCCGAAAAAAGTATTCAGCGCCCTGCGGTCGTTTTCTACTTCGGGGGCTGCTAAATAAAATGCAAGCATCATTTTATTTTCGGGTACGGATATATCAAGAGGTTGTTCAATGGCCTGCGGCTCTACCCCCAACCCGTTTAATATACTTATCATCTGATAGGCATCACCCGCATTCCGGCTAAATCTATCCCATTTTGTAAAAAGCACCAAATCAGTTTGCCCACGTTTCTTTTTGAGATCAATTAGAAATTTAGCCCATTCCGGTCGAACAAAGGATTTAGCAGAATGATCCTCAAATATTGCCTTCCTAACAGTAATGCCCTTAACATCACAATACCTTCTTAATACTTCTTCCTGACTGCGCTGTGAATACCCTTTGTCGGCCTGCTCGTCAGTACTTACTCTTATATAAAGATCAGCGGTTTTCATTTTCCAAGTGTTGTTTAACTTCTAATTCAGCTAAAATATACAACAATTCGATTATACTTTTTGCTTGTTCCCTCGATATATCAAGCCCCTTTTCGTGCAACATCAGCACAACATTTTCAGGGGTCAAATCAGGGGTATAAGACTTCATAGCTTCCTCCAAGAGAAGCAAAATCGAAATCCAAGGGAGATAAAATCTACCCTGAAGAACCCACATGTATATTAATCTTTCGTTGACAAACTGTCTTATTTTAGCCATAACTAATAATCTCACATCAAGCTTTCATCAGCAAACGACAAGTAACCCTCTGCTGTGATTATGATATGATCGAATACTGATATATCAAGAAAGCAGCCTGCGGAAATTATTTTGTGTGTAAGTGAAATATCGGCCTTGCTGGGTTTCAAATTCCCCGAAGGGTGATTGTGTGCCAGAATTAAAGAAGATGCGCCAGCCTTTAAGGCGGCTACAAAAATCACTTTAGGGTCGGCAATGGTTCCGGCAAACCCACCTAAAGAGATATCCACTAGTCCGATCACTTTATTTGCCCTGTTCAGCAACATGACCTTAAATTCTTCGACCAGCTCAATTTTATTTTCGTCCCAGTTTTCACGCAGTAATTCGTGTACCTCCTGAGAAGTTCCTACCTGCGGTCTTTGTGACGGCTTAATAGTAGGTTTATAAATTAACTCAATTTCACAAACTTTTAATACGGGATTTGTACTTGAGGTTACAAATGGGATCGGCTCTTTCTTTAAAGTTTTCATAGCATCAGCATATAAGGGTTCATAAAAAGGGGATTGTCCCCGAAAAAATTCATATTCCTATTAAATGCAAAAAAAGGGCTGGCAAAGGGTTCTGTCAAGGGCCACGGCCTTAGCCGTGGTTTATATACCCTTGACGGGTTCCTGCCAGCCTTTAAATTTGTGTTTAAGTTGGAATAAGAATAAACAGAAAGCTGGAAGACTATTCCTATACAATCCTTACGAATACTATCTTTAACAGAGTTAATAGAAATGTATCCAGCTAGTATATCATACTCTCCAACATCCGAACAGTTAGCTCAAATAGAAAGCTGGCTCATCACTGAGCAGAAAGAAAATGATAAAGGGTTCTACTGCAATTGGGAGGCAATTTCAAATGCATTTCAAAAAAATCTAATGGCTGTTATAAGCAAAGAAGGAAATGCTATAGGTTTTGTAATATGGCACTGCTCCTCAGAGCGGACAGTAACACTAAATATTATTGAAATTAAACCCGCCGAACGCCGAAAGGGCTACGGAAAAGTACTTACCGAAGCTCTGATGGCGCATCTACTCCAAAAAGGTATAATGAGTATAGATGCCAACTGCCTTTCTACAAGTTCTGAAAAACTCCTTTGCGGGCTGGGGTATCTGCCCTATCCTGAAACAGAGTCAAGAAAGGAAGGTAAGTATTTATATAAAATTATGATCCCCTATCTGGAGCAGGCACATTCAGAAACAGCAACAGTCGAATTATGGAATAACGAACCTTACTGTACGAATACTGTCCGTGCTAAGTGGAAATGGGAAACTTATTTATTAAATACAAAAGGAGAGCTGATTTTGCCCATCATTCACCCTTGCAGTGCTGATTGGAGAATTCGGTATACTGTAGATGGTAAGACCGTAAGAGACAATAAGGTCAAGTATTTTACAACCGATGAAATTTACTTTTCCGGATATATGATTTTGAAAAATCTTCCTATCGCAGACCAAAGAAAAATAAACCCGATAGTCAGGGAAAGCTGCGGGGGCAAGGAGTGTGGGAGCTTGTACTAATAGCGGGGATGAAGAACCAAAGAACCACTACAGCACCTTTCCAGAAAATTTAAAAGAGCTGGAGCATTATTTCAAATGTTTCCCACCACATACATTATGGCTGGACATACTTAACCATAATTTCGCTGACTACTTTTCCTACTTCTTCGTTGGTATATTTCCTACCCAATTCACGTTCATTTGATGCAATTGCGTTAAAAATTTCCTGTCTCAAGGCTGAAGGCATATCGCCCTGACCTCCAAGTTTTTTGTGCAATGTATTTAGCTTACCCATTAACCTATTTGTCCAGGTGCTGGCAAAAAATTGAGCCAAGTGTCCGTTTATGTCATTAAAAATATCGAGGCCTAATGGAAGAACACTTTCACCGTTCATATGAGTATTGTTCTCCGCCATTTCTAAGTACTTCTCCAAACCGAAGAAGGACTCGCTAACACTATTCAGATGTGAAGGTTTCATATAAAAGAAAACTGCTAACTCACCGATCAGGAAACAATAGGGTCTTCTATGATGAGGGTTAAAAAACATGAATCCCTTCCCTTCGTCAGAAAACCCGGGGGATCTGATAATCTTGTAAGAAAGCTGGTTGAGTGCAGGTATTCCCTTTAATTCTACCGCAGGGACCTCTAAATCTATGTAACTGTTCAAGATGCTCCCAAGCTTACTCTCATCTTTTGGAGAAAGCTTTATTCCAAGAGTTTCTGCAACAGAAGCACGCCATAAAACTGACGCCCAAAGCATAAGGGCAGACATCGGCTCCTTTGTGCTTAAATAGACCTTATCATCACTTTTGGTGAGAGTTTTTGCATACCTATTTTCAAGTTCTCCTAACCTACCCTCACATTTGGTGCAAAATATATGGTCAATAATAACGTCGCTCCGTGAATTAGCTATATCTTCCTCCGATACTTCGCCTAAAACCTCTTCCAGCTTTTCAGGAAGAACACTACTTCCAAAATAATGACCAACCTCTTCGGCACCTAATTTAAAACCCAAGTCTCTGCCACGGGCTGCTTTGCCGTCAAATGAATCGACCATTTTCATTAAAAAAAGCGGGATCATGTGCGATCCGGTTTTGT
>DASWTL010000308.1:0-6543 GCA_036402155.1 Sphingobacteriaceae bacterium
TGAGCTATGTTCCACGTGGAACATAGCTGGTTTAATTTTTAAGTTCAGTTAATTCCAACCATCTATACGTTTTTTCATCTAATTCATTGTTTAAGGACTGAATTCTTGACGAAAGAAACATTATTTTTTCGTGATCAGCATTGTCTGAGCTGATCTCAGCGGTAAGCTCTCCAATTTCTTTTTCCAGGATTTGTATATCAGTTTCTAATGATTGAAGTTCCTTTTCCTCTTTGTATCCGAGTTTGTTTTTTGATTTTTCCTTAGTGGGTTCTATTATCTGTGCTGATTTGGCTTGTGCTGATTTGGGTTGAGCCTTATCACTTGTTTTTCTTTCTTCTAACTCATTCCGGTATTCTGTATAGTTCCCTGAGTAGATCCGAATCTGGCCATCACCTTCAAATATAAATAACTGGTCAGTTAACCGGTCAATTAAATACCGGTCATGGGATACCAGCATTAAAACGCCCGGATAGTTCAATAAAAAGTCCTCCAACACATTTAATGTGTCAATATCCAGATCATTTGTCGGCTCATCAAGTATTAAAAAGTTAGGATTTTGCATCAAAACACGCATCAACTGCAGTCTTTTCTTTTCACCGCCACTTAGTTTATTAACAAAATCATGCTGACGTGCAGGTGGAAAAAGAAAATGTGATAATAATTGTGATGCTGAAAGCAATTGACCATTGGCCATGGTAATATATTCTGCAACACTTTTTACTACTTCAATAACCCTTTCATTCCCTTTAAAGTCTAGCCCACCCTGTTTATAATAACCAAAAACGGTAGTTTCACCGGTGTCAACCGTTCCTGAATCAGGTTTAAGAACACCAGTAATAATATTTAAAAGCGTTGACTTCCCTGTACCATTGCGTCCGGCAACCCCTATTTTATCTCCCCTTTTAAATGTATAAGAGAAACTATCCATTACCGGACTATGATGGTAAGATTTTTTGATGTTTTTAAGCTCAAGGATTTTACTTCCCTGTCTGGAGACACTAACACTGAGTTGTACCTGTGATTTATTCTCTCGTCCGGATGTTTTATCTTCCAGGTCATAAAACGAGTCGATTCTTGATTTTGATTTGGTAGTCCTGGCTTTGGGTTGCCTCCGCATCCATTCTAACTCGCGCCTTAACAAGTTCAGGTTCTTTTGCAGTTCTGCATTATCTGCAGCTTCACGTTCCGATTTCTTTTCTAAAAAGTAGCTGTAATTACCTTTGTAAACAAACAGCTTGCTGCGATCCAGTTCAATTATCTGGTTGCAGATGTTGTCCAGGAAGTATCGGTCATGTGTTACCAGTAACAGCGTTTTATTGCCTGTAGTCAGGAAGCTTTCAAGCCATTCGATCATTTCAATATCCAAATGATTGGTTGGCTCATCCAGGATATATATATCAGGATCATCAATCAATAACTTAGCTAATGACAACCGTTTCCTCTGTCCTCCGGAAAGCGAAGCAATCTTTTGATCAAGCCGGGTAATGCCAAGTCTCGATAAAATATTTTTAATCTGGTACTCATATTCCCAGGCATTTTCGCTGCTTAACTCATCAATTAAATTATTCAGGATATTTTGGTCAGCGTTCTCATCTTCTACCAGCTCTTCATATCGCCTGATGAGCTGCTGTTGCTTATTACCAATGGAGTAAATAAAGTCACTGATAGTATCACCTGGTGTAAATTGTGGATCCTGTTCCAGGTATCCGATTCTCAAATCCCGCTCTTTAACCACTTTTCCTTCACCGGGAGCAAGTATGCCAGCAAGAATTCGTAATAATGTTGACTTCCCGGATCCGTTTGCTCCTACCAGCGCCACCCGATCACCACGTCCTATCCCGATAAATAAATTTTTGAAAAGCCATTTGTCATGAAATGAATGGCCCAATTGTTCTGCAGATAGTATACTCACTTTATATCCTGTATTTGATCTGATTCGTAAATAAAAATTCCGGTTAAATTTTCGGATGCCTTTTTAATCATTGCGTTTGCAATGACAGATGCTTCTATACTTCTGTATTTTTTAAGACTTCCAGAAAGAACCGGATTTATAAATTTCATTAATGGTGTCACAATATAATCCGATATTCTTTTTTTTACTCTTTCGCCTGTAATAAATGAAGGGCGATAAATATGTAAACTCTTAAATGGTATATTTTTTAATGCCTCTTCAAGTTCCCCTTTAAGTTTAAGATATGAACTGAATGAGTTTTTATTAGCACCCATTGATGAAATAACATGGAATTGTTCAACACCATGTTTCGCCGCAACCTCTGCAATTTTTTTAGGATAATTAACGTCAATATTTCTATATTCCTGATAGTCAGCTACTTGTGATCTGGTTGTGCCCAGGCAGCTAAATATAACATTGCCATATAATTCATCCTGATACTCTTCTATCAGGTCAAAATTTATTATTTTTTGTCTGACTATAGATGAACTTATATCCAGTTTTTTCCTGACGAGTAGTATAACCTCATCAAAAATTTTATCTCTGATCAGAACCCGAACTAAATTACTTCCAATAAGCCCGCTGGCTCCTAACACAATAGCTTTTCCAGGCATTTGATGGTTAATTTTATGCAAAAGTACGGAATACAATTTGGAATGAAGTTCGACCTGCGTGAAACCGGTTGTGCAATGATATTTGCGGAATGCTCAGAAAACGGTCAATATCATTTCAAGGCAAGGTAGTGAATTCTCGTTCTTTAAGGTACTCATCCTCTTTTGCGGTCATTTTTGCCTTAGCAGGTTGAGTCTTATCACTGTACCCCAGTAAATGCAGCACTCCATGTATCATTACACGATGCAGTTCATCAACTTCTGATACTTTAAACTTTTTTGCATTATCGCATATACGGTCAATACTGATAAAAATATCGCCGGTTAAAAACCCGGGCTTGTCGCTGTTATCAAAAGTTATTATATCAGTATAAGTATCATGATTTAAGTAGCTTCTATTAATATTTAAAAGGTACTCATCACTGCAGAAAATGAATGTCAGCTCATTAAGCTTCTGGTCTTCAGCAACTATGGTGTTCCTGATCCATTTCTTAATGGCATTCTTCTTTTTCAGGTTAAACGGAATATCTTCAGAAAAGAAATTGATAGAGGGCAAAACAGTAATCAGAGTTTAAAATGGAGTTCCATTTCGTTTCCACGGCTGTTGAATATACATTGATCAGCAAGGTGTTTTATTATAAACACACCACGACCACTTAAATTCTCCAGGTTTTCGGGGGCTGTTGGATCTGGCAGTGTATTATAGTCAAAACCTTCGCCTTCATCAGCAATGGTAAATATCATTCGTTTACCTTCAATAACCTCAAGATTTATATACGCTTTTTTGTTTTTATCGAGCCGGTTTCCGTGAACTATTGCATTAATTGTGGCTTCACTTAGGCATGTGAGAATATTGGCATAGGTATCCTCAGCGATATTGTATTCTTCCTTTAATTTATCAAGAAAGTTTTCTACAATAATCAGGCTCTCCATTTCTGAAGGGAGCTGCAATGTATATAATATTGCATTATCAGATATATCTATTCCGTTATTTGACATATTTATTGTCCGAATTTAAGAATTTAAAATAATCTCCAACTTTATTTTTATAAAAAGAATTTAAAGAAGGAGGAACTGTTTTTAATAGCTCCAGTTCTCTTTGCTTTAATTTTTGGTACTCCTGCAAGATTATACTATAATTTGGTGCTATCGTTTTTCCGGATTTACTTTCCCTTTGATTGTCAAATTCACGCTCACGTTCTGCTTTTTCAGCATCCAGTAGCTGACTTAAAATTTCCTGTTGACGGACTATTGTTTCCCGTTGAATTCTTTTGTTTACGAGATCCGTTTCTGTTTGTTCCATTTCTTTCATTAACTGGCCCAGGTTACCAAGTCCGCTTTTGCCGTCTTTATTCAGCTCGCGGTTAATGTCTTGTATGGCTTGTCGTATCATCTGCTGCTCTCTGGCCATTTTTGCCATTTGCTCACTCATAGGTCCTTTGGATAGCTTTTGTCCCTGCTGTTTGTCCCCCTGTCCTTTTTCCCCCTGGCCTTGCTGCTGCATTTGCTCCCTTGCTTTTTGCATGTTTTTGTTTAACTGTTCCTGCATTTTGCTTAACTGGGAAAGACTTGGCTGTTTTTTTCCTTTACCACCCGATTTAGCATTTTGTTGGGCTCTTTGTAATTGTTCAAGAGCCTCACTAAGCATTAATGCCAGGTTATTAATGGAAGTCATAGCATATTGCTGACTTCGGTTTGCCTCTGATGTACGGCGCTCAGCTAGATGTTCAAGCGCTTTGCTGATATTGCTGTTAATAAGCTGTATTTCCTTATTAACCGCAGATTCAATTTGGGGAACTTTTTTACTTAATGCATACAGGCTGTCCTGGATCATTTTCAAGTTGTTCTGAATGTCTTTTTGTTTTTGTGTTTGAGTTACATACCCGGGATCAGTGCCACTGGTATTGCGCAAAGTTTGCATCACTTTTTCCTGATCAAATGAGGACGTGAGCAGGTTGTCCAGAATTTCTCGTAATGCCTGTGCATTCACCTGATTTTCATTTTCTTCCTCCTGTTCCTGCATTTCCTCCAGCTTTTTAGACAATTGCTTCATCTGTTCAGCTGCTTTTTGCTGATTACCTGAAGCTTGTTTCATTTTTTTATTATCCAGGTTCTGGCTGCTCTGATCCTGCTGCCTTTCTATTTCTTCTTTCTCCTTTTCAGAATCAGCCAGTTCATGTTTATCGTTAAGTTGTTCGTTTTTTTCTTCCAGGCTTTTAAGATCTTTTTTGAAATCTTCAAATTTATCTTTTAGTTGTTCCTGTTTATTCTTTAATGCATCTTCCTGTGCATTCTTCTGTAAAGATTCTTCGCTAAGTTTTTGCTGTTCGCTGGCGAGCTCATTCAATTTATCAATGCTTTCTGTAAGTTTTTGATCAAATTCCAGTTGCTTATAAAGCTCAAGAATCCGATCAAGCTCTTTTTGCAAGGTTTTATTATCCATCTGCATCTTGCCTAACTCGTTTTGAGTCATGTTTTTATTATTCTGTTCCAGCATTTTTTCAATGTTCTTCAGGATCTCGCGGGTTTTTTCGTCAAGAACATTATTGAACAGATCTTCAATTTGCTTTTGTTTCTCCAGAATTTCGTCCCGCTGATCCTTAAATTCCTGCCTGTCGAATAAATTTTGTTTGTTTTCTGACTGGATATCCTTTATTAACTTTTCAAAATCCTTTTGTTTTTGCAAAAGCTGTTCTATCTGTTTTTTATCTTCATATGATAACGATTTTTTATCCAGCAAATCCTGGTTTACACGTTTGGCTTCTTTGTCAATTTCCGAAGCCTTGCGGATTGCTTCTTCCATTTTCTTCTTAATTGAGGTAGATGCTTCATCCAGTTTTTTATCTACTTCACTGGTTGTGGGGATTTTATAAATCTTTGATTGTGAGCGGGTTACTTTGCCTCCGTGAACGCCATCGTTATCTGTGATCTCAAAAAAGTACTCTATTTGTTGTCCGGAGTTGGAATTTATATCTGATAGGTCCCATACATGAAAGAAATTACTTTGTAAAGCATTTTTGTCGAAGGGAACCGCTCTGAAGACGGTTTTTTTGGGGCTTTTAGCACCTTCACTAAGAATACGATAATTAAAGGTCAACCTGGAAAGTCCGTAATCATCATTTACCTGTCCAACAAAATACAATACTCTGCTATTTACCGAATCCTGTTTCTCAGTTACATGAATTGCAGGGTGAAGATCCGGTATAATGTTTACCATATAGCTGGCGGCATCACGGCTGGCAACCTGTCCGTTAACCGGTCGCACCTGGTATGAGATATTGTCAAGGGCTTTATAAGTAAAGCGGAATAAGTTTTCTTTTTCAGGACTTATTGAAAACCGCTTTTCCTTCATGCCAATTTCCAGTTTGGTAGAATTCTGAGCGCTAAACTTCCAGGTCATTTTAGTTCCTACAGGCACCGTAATATCGCCGGCATTATTTATAGTTTCCCGTTTCTTTTTCAGATAAGCGGGAAATTCCAGTTGAATATCAAAACTTAACAAAGCAGGCTTACGCTTTACTTCAATAGTGTAGGTTTCAGAATCATATTCTCCGCCGGTAAGATGGACTTTCCTGGTTTCCTGGATGTTTTTAAAAACATGCTTAAATTGCGTTATGCTTTCTTTTTCCAGCTTAAATGTATTCGGACCATCCTCTAAATAGATCTCATTAGGAATTTCATTGCCTGTCAATTTAACCTGAAGCTCATAATCGTCACCCTGAACCGCAGAAAGTTCTTTATTCAGTATTACGAATTCGAAAGGAGCTTTTTTGATAAAACGTTTATTATACTTTAATAGGCGCTCTGTACTTTCACTGAATATTCTTGGCGCAGTGAAGAATATAAGCACGATGATCATTAATGGAATAATGGCGTACTTTAAGTATTTCTTATTCTCACTAAGTCTGATAGCAGCTTTGAAAGGAACCGGGTTTAGTTCTGCAATTTTCTGATTAATGCTGGCGTCAATCAATGAACGAT
>DASWTL010000309.1:0-5715 GCA_036402155.1 Sphingobacteriaceae bacterium
CAAAGAAGGCTTCCTGTTATTTAATGCAGCCATGGACACCTCCACTAATTTATCAACGAGCTGTTCGCTGAACTGTGCAATGTGCACCAATTCATCAAGATCCATCAAAGATTCATTAAAATAAAAATTGGCAGGATAATCGCCCCTGCATTGCAAAATATTTATGAGGTTCCCTACTTCAGGACTTCCATGAGTGTGAGAAGCGCAAACAGCAATTTGAGCAGGATCAAGACCTGTTTTCTTTGAAAGCTTTTCAACCACCTGGCTTGTTACACGCCAGTTAATACCTACTAAGTCAACCGTAATAAGCAAAGAGGTTTGTTTCGGCGTACTCCCAAAAGCCAGTGCTTTAGCAGAAAGCCTGCTGAGAACCTGAGTTGCCTCCTGCTTACCACGAGCAGCATACCCTGTAAGTCGTATAGGGTCCGATGGGGTAATATCAACCCTCGCTACCCCTACCTGCATGGTTCCGGCTGGATTTTTTTTGGCAGTTTGTGAGTATGAGCTTTTTAAAGGCAGGAAAAGTACAATAAGAAATATAAAATTTTTCAGCATTTTGAAGGTTTGGAATTTATTCATAGTGTGTGAGATCAGCTTATAGCATATTAGTATTTCTTCAATTTAGTGCACATTGGAGTATATTCACTATAATCTAACTCACCTCCCAGGCTGCACAAATCATTATGTTAATATATCAGATAATGTTTTTTGTATCCATTCTTCTGATTTAGGGAAATCTGCATAAGTTCGAAGTTCTGCAAATCGCTTATCATCCTTGTCAACCCCTGCAGTTTGCAGGATAGCATAATCTTGTAAGGATTCAGCAAAAACTTCCCAACGGATGGAACTTATTGGCCCATCAGGCCCGGGATAAACTACAAAAGGGTCGCCATAAGGAATATGTGGATAGACACCGGCATCTGCCCGGATAAACGGGTCCATGACTTCCTGCGTTTCTAACTTATTCCAGTAATTATATCCCCAATGTAAAAACCCCTGTGCTTTCAGATGATAAAACAGCCATCCTGCCATTCTCAATTTCGGCAATGGGGTATCAAAAAAACGATTTAAATAATCCCCCTTAGGATCTGTGCAAAAATAAACCCAATGGGAGATTTTCTCATCGACGTAGGCTTTTGCACTTGGAAGTACCACAACCGGAATATCTACCAACCCTTGTCTGCCATAATCGATATCACTTAAAGCATCCATAATGGGACGCATCCAGGGTGCAAGTTCTTTTAGCAAAGCCTGGGCCTTTTTATAATTCTCCAAATCCCGGGCATAGGGCTCATCTGAAATATGGAAATAAGAGTTTTCCAATACGTTTTCTTCCAGTATAAACCTATGGAGTTCTGGCAAAAACTGCCTTAGGAAATTAACAAATGTATCCGAAAAGCCAGAAATATCGGTTGGCCAGAGCATCACAAATTCATCCTTTACTTTCCTGTACACCCTAACCGGGTGATCTACACCATGATATACCCACAGATGGGACCACTCAAAACTTTTGACCCCAAGCTCCTTACACATATTCATGAACCTCTTTACTCTCGACCAGTCGAATACATATTTTCCGGGCGCAGGTTCATCAACAATCAGTAACTGACAGGGCCGCTTAAACACCGGCTTGAGATCAAAAAGTACCGGAACATAAATTACATCCGATCCATGATCCAGCATATCTGCCATGTGTGCTTTTGTATGCTGCCACCACTTCTCATCAAACATTTCCAATTTGTAATAATTCCAGGTTGCCTCTCCACGCCACCAATGTATCACAGGAAAGTTTTTTCTTGGTTGTAGCACCAACTCGGAAACTTTGATACGGAGGGGTAATGATAAAGTCTCCTTTTTGCCTCGCTCTAATTTAAAATACACATTCTCCCAGGTTACATTTACCCTGACCTGATGTATCCCGGGTTTCATTTGAGCCGGAATATTTAAAGTAACCCAGAAAGAACCACTGGCATGGGGATTAGACCTTACATCAACAGCCGGCATTAACGGATCAGGGACAAACCCCGGGAGATAACCTGTTCCGTCCAATTCTTCAACCCTGGTCAGCGGTGTAAAATTGTTCATAGGAACCATACCAACATGCCGAATTAATGGCTTCAGATTATCTGCACCTTCCATGCTGCAGTCCACCTTTTTTACCTTTAACGTGTTGTTACGAAAACCAACCTGAAATGAAACCCTGCTGTTTCGTGCAGCTAATAATTCAAAGGAGGCAACTTGTTTGGGTGGTGATTGTGGAAATATCCTGTTAAGGGAAGTTTCCAGCCAACAGCTCAATTCCTGATCTTCAGCAATTGCAGGGACCAATTCAGCTTTTGATTTGGAAATAACAGCAGACTCTACAAAAGAATGGGGCATTACAGAAATGCCCATACTACCAATGGCAACTTTCTTTAAAAAGGATCTGCGATTATTATTACTTTTCACTACTAAAAACAGTTATATTTCCTATTTAATCTAAAGTCCATCTGCTTATTTGATGGTATTTGTAATGTTAAGAGAAGTTGGGTTTAATAAAGGATGCTTTGAAAAGCTTTTGTGACTTACTTCCGTTCTTAATCCATACTGCGCAAGGGATATACCAACAATCAACCTAAAATCCATCAGTATCCCCTGCAAGCAGTAAAAGATTATTACTTTAATATATCAGACATTGTCTTTTGGATCCATTCTTCTGATTTTGGATAATCGGCATAGGTGCGAAGTTCTGCAAATCGCTTATCATCCTTATCAATGCCTGCTGTCTGCAGGATTGCAAAGTCTTGTAAAGCTTCTGCAAAAACCTCCCAGCGGATGGAGCTAATCGGACCGTCAGGGCCTGGATACACTACAAATGGATCGCCGAAGGGAATTTCAGGGTATACGCCTGCATCTCCGTTGGTATATGGATCTAAAATTTCTTCGGTCTCCAGTTTGTTCCAGTAATTATATCCCCAATGTAAGAAACCATCTGCCTTAAGATGATAAAATAGGAATCCTGCCATTCGTAACTTTGGTAACGGGGTATCAAAGAAACGGTTCAGGTAATCTCCCTTTGGGGAGGTACAGAAATACACCCAATGCGGAATCTTTTCATCATAATATGCTTTCGCCCCCGGCAGCTGCGGGACCGGTATATCTACCAGGCCTTCTCTTCCATATTCAATATTACTTAAGGCATCCATTATCGGATGCATCCAGGGTGCAAGCTCCTTAAGTAAATTCTTAGCCTTACGATAATTTGCCAGATGCTTGGCATGGGGTTCATCTGAAATATGGAAATAAGAATCCTGAAGCACTTTCTCATCAAGGAGAAACTTATGAAACTCCGGTAAAAACTGTTTCAGGAAATTAATGAACGTATCTGAGAAGCCCGAAATATCCGGGGCCCAAAGCATTTTATATTCATCATTTACTTTTTTGTATACCCGCACGGGGTTTTCTACGCCCCAATATACCCAGAGATGAGACCACTCAAATTTCTTTACACCGATCTCTTTACACATGGCCATGAACTTTTTCACTCTCGACCAGTCGAAAACATACTTTCCGGGTGATGGCTCGTCTACTATAAGTAACTGACATGGACGCTTAAATATAGGCTTGATATCAAAAAGTACCGGTACATAAACAACATCAGATCCATGATCAAGCATATCTATAAAATGGGCTCTGGTATGCTTCCACCACGTGTCGTCGAACATCTCAGTATTATAATAGTTCCAGGTAGCTTCACCACGCCACCAATGTAATACATGGAAATTTTCACGTGGCTTCACAACCATTTTTGAAACATCAATTTCCAAAGGCAATTCTATCTTTCCTTTTTTGCCTCTTTCAGCACCAAAATAAATGTTTTCCCAGGTGATATTCACTTTCAGCTTATGCTTACCCGGTTTCATCCCTGCAGGGATATTCAGTGTGATCCAGAACGATCTGCTGGCAAACGGAGCCGCATTTACATCACTATGCGGCAGCAACGGATCAGGAGCCAGGCCGGGATAATGGCCAATACCATCCAACTCGTCAAAATCTGTAATGGGTGTAAATTTTGGCATAGGAACAAGACCTACTATGCGTATTACAGGCTTTAAATCTTCTGCTCCTTCAATACTGCACTCCACCTTCTTAACTTTGGACGTATTGTTACGAAAACACGCCTGGAACGAAATCCGGCTGTTGCGGGCGGCTAATAAATCAAATTGGCCAGCCTTTTTTGACGGCGTTTGCGGAAATACCCTGTTCAGCGACGACTCGAGCCAGCAGCTTACTTCTTCGCCTTCTGCAATACCCGGAAATAACGTTTCCTTCTTTGACTTTGCAGATGCAGTTTCTAAGGCACCAAAAGTGTGGGGTATCACGGTAACTCCAACGCTGCTGACAGCAATTTTTTTCAAAAAGGACCTTCGGTCGTTATTATTTTTCATACAAATGGATAAATAGTATAGTTAAATGGTTTTCTTTTTTTAAGGTGTACTTACTGTCGTACTGTA
Organism: Sphingobacteriaceae bacterium; assembly: GCA_036402155.1. Lineage (GTDB taxonomy): Bacteria > Bacteroidota > Bacteroidia > Sphingobacteriales > Sphingobacteriaceae > DASWTL01. The sequence continues at coordinate 4,494 of DASWTL010000309.1, forward strand.
ATTATAATACTTACCCGCATTATTAGTTAATCCGACTGCGCGCACATAATACTTCGTACCGGCTTTAAGTCCTGTCATTGTTACAATCTTTTCACCAGAGACCAAATTTTGCGAAGTAACGGTTTCCATCTTTTGTCCCCCGCCGAAGAATGTGGTTATATTAGGGTTATCGATGGTGCTCCAAACAACGCCTAACTGATTAATTACCTCCGTACTATGAACCTTAGCATATTCAACTTTAACTGTTCCTGTCGTACCGCTGATGTTCTGCACAGTAGCTTTTAACCTTAAGTTCGGCAAAACCCTGACTTCCGTCGTAGTAACTCCCGATATGTTGAGCCTGATCGTATCCCCAACTATTTTAAAAGCGCCAAGAGGATACAACTTATAATCCCCTGGAAAAAGCGCTGCATTCGTGAAACTTCCATCCGGAAATGAATTGGAGACTATCGGCTGTTTAGAGTCCTCCTCAAATAACTGTATCCTGGTACCGCTATTAACACCGGCATTTTGAACCGTTTCATTGGTTACATCATCAACCACCTTTCCGGTTAGTGTTGCACTGGGAGCATCATAATTATCAATCTTATTACAACCAACGACTGACAGTATGATAAAAATCAAATAATATATCTTTTTCATCTTCATTGCTATTTTACGGATTACCATCCTGGATTGTTAATAATGTTACTATTGGTACTGATATAGCCTGAGAGATTGCTGTAGTAATCCTTCTCCTCAAAAGTTCTTGTTAATCCTTCATCTATCGGTGCACCGCTAACCTTTTTGAACAGATACTTATAACCTGAACCGGTATATCTGAGATATGGGTATAATCCATGCATATAACTATTGTTAAAAAGGCTTTTTGCAATCCTCCATCGCTTCATATCCCAGAACCGTTTATCCTCAAATGCGAGTTCCACCTTTCTTTCGTTACGTAACCGGTCCATGGTAAGCTCACCCGCAGTAAGCGTCTTTATCCCTGCACGGCTTCTAACCAGGTTAATAGCGGTAAGCGCTTCCGGAAGATTCGTACCCAATTCAAGCGAAGCTTCGGTGCAATTAAGCAATACCTCTGCATACCGGATATCGATGTAATTCTGATCAGAAAGGTTGGCTGCTCCGTTAATTTGGTTCTGATTGATATATTTTCTCAGATAAAAGCCGGTTTTTGTATACCTGGTTTTAGAATGCGGCCCATCCAGCCCTACCTGTAGCA
>DASWTL010000310.1:0-4694 GCA_036402155.1 Sphingobacteriaceae bacterium
CCAATTGAAACTGCTCCACGAACGGTAATATCCTGGTCTGAAAACTCTTCCCTTGCAGCTTCTGAGGCTGAATAAATGGATGCACCACTTTCATTTACCATTACAACAGTAATATTTGGAATATTCAGATTCCTGATAAACGTTTCTGTTTCCCTTCCGGCAGTTCCGTTACCAATAGCAATAGCCTCAATCCCATACTTTTCTACAAGATGCCGGACAGTCTTCTCAGCTTCTTTAACACCTCCTGCCCCTGTATGGGGGAAAATAGCAGTATATTCTTTTAACTGCCCCTGTTCATCAAGGCAGACTACTTTACAGCCCGTCCGGAAGCCCGGATCTATCGCCATCACCTTTTTCTGACCCATTGGAGCTGAAAGAAGAAGCTGTCGTATATTCTCAGCAAAAACCCTGATCGCTTCATCATCTGCTTTTTGCTTGGTATACAAACGGATCTCGGTTTCCATTGATGGCTTTAATAAACGCTTATAACTATCCGCTATAGCCAGTTTTACCTGTTCTGAACAGTCATTCGAACCGGTAACAAACAGATGCTCAAGGACAACTATTGCTTCATCTTCAGGGGGTAGAATATCAAGGGTCAATATTAATTCTTTTTCTCCCCTGCGCATAGCCAATACCCGGTGAGATGGAGCACTTTTCACTGGTTCAGTCCAGTCAAAATAATCCTTATACTTAATCCCCTCTGATTCTTTTCCTTTAATAACCCTTGTTATAAACTGGCCCTTTTCAAGAAAATGAGATCTGATCTTTGTCCTTGCGTCTGTATTTTCTGCAAATAGCTCAGCAAGTATATCCCGGGCCCCGGCTAACACTTCAGCTTCATTACTTAATCCTGCTTCTTCATTTATATAGTCCGAAGCTTCCGAAGTGATATCGATCTTATTTTGAGCTAAAATTATATCAGCAAGGGGCTGCAAACCTTTCTCTCGTGCAATTGAAGCCCGTGTTTTACGTTTTGGACGGTATGGAAGATAAATATCTTCAAGTAAGGTCATGGTTTCAGCCGCAACAATCTGCTTTTCGAGATCAGGTGTAAGTTTCCCCATTTCTTCCAGTGATTTCAGGATTGCTTCACGCCTCTTGTCCAACTCACGCAGTTGAAGAATTCTGTCACGGATTGCTGCAACCTGAACTTCGTCAAGGCTTCCGGTAAGTTCCTTCCGATAACGTGAAATAAACGGAACAGTTGCTCCCTCATCCAGAAGCGCAGCAGTGTTTTTTACCTGTTTTTCAGAAATAGTAAGCTCAGTAGCGATCTTTTTATAATGTATAGACATTTAATCGAAGTTGTATTTTATTGTATTGCAAAATTGCATCTATCTGTATGAAAAGCATAACTGGTTTTTCAACATCCAGACTACCTAAGGTAGAATCATGAAGTTCAAGGCAATAGCTCAGTTTAAATCTAAATTTCTGAATAAGGTGCAGCTTTCAGAAGAATTATTGTCGACTTAGAAACGTTACGTTTATAATATTCCATACCGGAAAGCTTTTTCCAGGCAGGATCTGTTCTGAATGTCTGCCAGTGTGCATCACGTGACTCCTTATCATCAAAGCTTGTCATATACATCAGGTTTGGAGTTCGGCTGCCAATTAATACATCACCATAAAAAACAGCATTAAACCCTAAGCGGTGAAATATTTCAATTTCTCCACCCTCATTAAACATATGAACTTTATTACGGTATAGCTTTTCTGTTGGCCCTTCATAGCTTCTGAGTTCATATATTCTTTTCTCTTTATATTCAGATGAGTTTTTAAACTGAGGTAATTGTAAAACAGGCATATTCCTGAATGCTCTCAAAAGAATGGATTCGATACGCTGGTACGGTGTATTATTATACAGGGCATTAATATAGGCCTGTCCATCAAGGTTATACTGTTTATCCATTTCTAATTGAGCCGGCAGCTTAACAAACTGTTGTTCAGTTTTATATGGCACTAATACATAGATTAAACGGATTTTGGCGGTATCATTACTTAATGGCTTAAATACTCCTACCCGATTTATTCCGTGGCGATTCAGTGCAGGTAATAATGCATTTTGAAGGTAAGAATCTACCATTTGCTCCTGCTGTATATTTTCAAGATGATATATTCTGATTTCGTAAAATTCTTGTTTAGGTTTACTGTACGAGGTACCGGACAAAAACACGGAAATCATAATAGAAACAAGGGTAAAGATCAGGAGCTTCTTCGACAACATGGAAATCATATTAATTATTAAAAACAGCGAAATATAGGCATTGCTAACCTATTAAATAAAAAAAGAATTACCACTGCATCCAATAAAATTGTAATGGCTTTAATAACTTTGATTTTTATCAGAAAACGGATCAACGTAACAAATTCACAAACAGAGTATTGGTATCATGAAAGAAATAAAATGGGGTATTATAGGCTGCGGAGATGTAACTGAACTAAAAAGCGGGCCGGCTTTTAATAAAGTTCCAAATTCCTCATTGGTTGCTGTTATGCGTCGTGATGGTGCAAAAGCCATGGACTATGCGCAAAGACACCATGTGCCTAAATGGTATGATAATGCTGAAGCATTGCTAAATGACCCTGAAGTAAACGCCATTTACGTTGCTACACCACCTTCGTCTCATGAATACTATACAATTGAGGCTTTAAAACGTGGCAAACCAGTATATGTTGAAAAGCCGATGTCTGTAAATGCCGGTTCATGCATTAAAATGGCCGGTGTTTCTAAAGAAACCGGAGTAAAACTGACAATTGCCCATTATCGGCGAGCGGTACCTGTGTTTAAAAAAGTTAAGGAGTTAATTGATTCCGGGACAATCGGAAAAATAAGATTTGCGGATATGCACTTCTATCAGCCGGCATTAACGGAACTGGCTGCAAATCCCACACACAACTGGAGGATAAACCCGGAAATATCCGGAGGGGGGATATTTCATGATCTGGCTCCTCACCTCCTTGATCTCATGTATTATTATTTTGGCCCGATCAGATCCTCATCGGGAATATCCTGGAATCAGGCTGATTTATATCCTGCAGATGATATTGTTTCTGGCAGTGTTGTATTTGAGAATGGCATCATATTCCATGGGTTATGGTGCTTTACTGTCCCGGTAGGTGAAGAAAGAGATGAATGTATTATCATGGGAACTGAAGGTAAAATTCAATTTTCCGTTTTTGGTCACACCTGTACATTAGTTAAAGTTAAAAAATCAGAAATTTTTGAATTTAAAGCTCCCGAGCATATTCAGCAGCCTATGATTGGGGAAGTGACAAAATACTTTCTCGGTGATGGCCCAAATCCCTGTCCGCCGGAAGAGGCTGCAGAAGTTATGAGAGTTATGGACACTTTCACTATAAAAGCCTCCTGAAATGTATTAATTAGACCCAATGAACCAAAATCCATGTTAGTTGTATTTTTAGTATGGAAGAAATACTGGAAAAAGTACAGGATTTTGCAGACCGCGCTCATGGAGACCAAATGCGGAAATATACGCCCGAGCGTTATATCGTACATCCGGTAAGAGTGATGAAAATATGTCAGAACTATTCCGGGGATATATCAGTCCATGCCGCTGCATTATTACATGATGTGCTTGAAGATACTCCGGTAACACGTGAAGAGATCCGGCAGTTTCTTTCGGAGCTGATGACTGAACCACAGGTAGCGAAAACAATTAACCTTGTGATTGAACTTACAGATGTCTTTATTAAAAAAGATTATCCCAAATTAAACCGTAGAAAACGAAAAGCGCTGGAAACCGACCGTTTGACCAAAACCAGTGCTGATGCACAAACTATAAAATATGCCGACCTGATTGATAATGCATTAGACATTATTCACCACGATCCGCAATTTGGAAGGGTCTTTGTTTATGAAGCAAAGACCCTTTTAACTGCAATGCGTAAAGGCAATGATGATTTACGTCAACTGGCCATAACCACTATTGACGGCTGCCTGGATAAGTTAAAACGACCTGGACAAAAACGAGCACCGGTTTAAAATATATATTTGGTACTCAAAAAGTTAGATGCATCCGATTTAATGATATCATTAAGCAGATCCTTATTGTTGTCATTCAATTTAGTCGCAACTAATGACCGGATGGAAAAAGAACGCAGCGCATCTACTACAGAAAGAGTACCTTCAGCACTATCCTTCCTACCGGTAAATGGAAACACATCCGGTCCGCGCTGACACTGGCAATTGATGTTCACGCGACTCACCTGGTTTACCAACGGGTCTATAAGTATAGAAACCTCCTCCGCATTATTACTGAAAATACTTACCTGCTGTCCGTGAGTTGATTCTATAATATACTGTATTGGTTCTTCCACATCTTTGTATGATAAAACCGGTATTATTGGCCCGAACTGTTCCTCACGATATAGTTTCATCTTTGAATTAACCGGGTAAACCACTGCAGGATACACAAAAGATTCCGCCGTTTCTCCCCCCCTGTCATTTATAACACGTGCACCATGCTCAATCGCATCGTTAATACATTCTTTGATATATTCAGGCTTTTGAGGCTCAGGCAAAGGTGTCAGGAAAACGCCAGGTTCCCATGGCATCCCAAATTTCAGCCTGGCTACAGCGGCACTAAGCTTTTGCAGGAACTCATCTGCAATTTGTTCATGTACAAACAATATTTTCAATGCGGTGCAACGTTGTCCGTTAAACGATAACG
>DASWTL010000311.1:0-7722 GCA_036402155.1 Sphingobacteriaceae bacterium
CTATGAGTGTAAATATCAGATCGATTTTTACAAAATTGAATAACAAACATATCTTATCGCTTATCGGCAACGGGATCATTTCCGGGGTCGGCATGGTTACCAGTATCATTCTGTTAAGGGCTTTGAGTATTACGGATATGGGTGACTGGATTCTGTTTCTGACCAGCTTTTTGCTTCTTGATACTTTCAGATCTGGTTTTTTAACGGTTGCCTTTATAAAGTTTTACTCCGGAGCTGAAGAAAAAAGAGCAAAGGAGATAATGGGGTCTACATGGATAATAGCCATGCTGATTACCGTATTTTTTCTTGTTTTAAATATTCCGGCCTATTTTATTTCGGTATATACGCAAAATGATGGAGTATCACTGTTCCTGAAGTGGTTTGGGGTTACCTATATTGTATCACTGCCTTTTTTTGTGGCCACATGTGTTTTACAGGCTAAACAACGCTTTGATCAGCTTTTAGTGCTCAGGTTGTTTAATCAGGGTTCTTTTGTTATTTTTCTGATACTCTTTATCTTATTAAAGAATATAAATATTCACACGGTTATTTATTCCTATATTCTTTCTAATGTGCTCTCAAGTTTAGTTGCTCTGATTAAGAACTGGACCCTGGTGGGCGCCATAAAATACAGGTCAAGGCAGGCTTTAGACGAGTTGTACCATTTTGGGAAATTTAGTGTGGGTACTACAATCAGCGCCAGTTTATTTGGAACAGCAGATAAATTCATTATTAATTTTCTTCTGGGGCCTGCCGCACTGGCTATTTATGATACCGGAGGTAAATTAATGCAGGTGGTTGAAATTCCTTTAAGGAGTTTTATTGCCACGGCAATGCCCAGTTTGTCGGGTTTTTATAATAAGGGCTTAAAATCAGAAGTACTGATAGTAATGAAAAAGTATATCGGAATGATCACCATCACGCTGATACCTCTTGTGTTATTAACATTCATATTCGCCGATTATATTATCCTGATCCTTGGCGGAGAGAAATACGTTAATAGCGCTGCACCCAATATTCTGCGGATTTTTATCATCATTGCACTCCTTTTTCCGGTAGACAGGTTTCTGGCGCTAACGCTGGATGTTATTCATCAGCCGCGGATTAATTTCTTAAAAGTGATTATTATGCTGATCATTACCATTATTACAGATCTGATCGGCGTGTATGTGACAGGGAATGTTTATGGGGTGGCATTAGCCACGGTATTTCCGGTATTAACAGGTATCATTATCAGTTTCTATGCATTGAATAGATATTATGCAAGATTCAATTTCCTTGATATTTATTTCCATGGCTTTAAGGAGTTAATCATATTCTATAACAAATTCTTTAAGCTTGGGGTTAAACATCAGACTTGATACTGACGAAATAAATCATGCATAACGCACTTTGAAAACATATGGATTACAGAGTTGTTCCGTTAGTATACAATGAATAAGATCTATAATTATTGACGCTCACAGAATGCCTATAAGACCACTTACCTTACCTTCTTTTATCAGAGATGAACAACACGAACCAACGTGGTTTGTAAATAATATTCAAGCTATTCAGAACAGGATGCAAGCGCTTCAATCAGAAGATCCGGAGGTTTCTGTAATTATTCCCGCGTATAATGAGCAGGACTCTATCTTGCGAACTCTATCTTCATTATCGAAGAGCAAAACCTCCCAGCGCGTCGAGATCATCGTTGTTGATAATAATTCATCAGACAATACCGCTGAACTGGTTAAAAAGAGCGGCGCTACATATGTTTTCGAAAAGGAACAAGGAGTTAAACATGCACGCACAACAGGGCTAAGGGTTGCAAAAGGAAAGTATATCCTCAATGCCGATGGAGACTCTATTTATTCGCCCTATTGGATTGATATTATGACATTGCCACTCAGGGACGAGAAAATTGCCTGTACTTATGGCAGATTTGCTTTTTTTCCGGAAAATAAAACATCAAGAGCATACTATTTCTTTTATGAAAGTTTAGGAGATCTGTACAAAAGGCTGATTCAAAAGCTGAAGGACGAGGCGATGTATGTTTATGGATGCAGTTCGGGTTACAGAAGAGAACAGGGGCTGGCCGTGAACGGATATGAACATCCGGCAGGTTCAAATGAAGATGGATATATGGGATTGAAGCTCAGAGCGAAATTTGGTCGCCTTAAGCGAATAACTGATAATAAAGCCCTGGTATGGACTTCTGACAGGCGGTTAAATAATGAAGGTGGGGTATATACCGCTTTTACCAACAGGCTGAAAAAAATATTTTTCATGCGGCCGATACCTTCTGTTTAATATTTGGGTTGTGACTGATTGGTCGCGGTTATATTTAAAATCCAATGTTAACAATTCCCGTTGAAACCGCTGAACTCGCAGAGCGGGCATTTTTTACGGTAATAGTTTTAATAGCCGCATCAGCGTTGATCTTCAGCGTAACCTCTTTAAAAAATGTTTCCTTATCCACCCCGGCCATGTCAAGAGTTATCACCAGTTTACCACTGGTAAGGGATTCTTTCTTTACAACAGTATTCTTTATGTGCAGGTACTCCATCATTTCCTGCGTGGTTGTTACCCAGCAATTTCCTTTTGATTCGGTTAGAATATGATCTGATAATGTGCTAAAGGTTTCTGCATCAGGAATATGCGTGCCAAGACGGTACAGCATTCTTTCTTTTTCATTACTTTTATTGAAAAGGGTAGTAAGTTTAGCTTTAATGGCATTGGTACCTGTTGCATCCCATCGGTCATTAAAATCCCTTCTTAAATGTACCCTGGTTAAAGGCAGACTTGAAATATCTACATAGTCGCCATACAAAGGGTAAGATTGAAAACCATCAAATGAATTGGTTGAACTTGTTGCCAGTATTCCCTGATCGAATGCCGGAGCCAAATATCCAGCATCATTTGACGGAACGACTAATGTTCTCATTTTAAATCCGGTTTTATCTAATACATATTTGGTGTTTTCACTGATGTTCTCGCTTACCGGCTTTCCAAATCCAAATTTGTCATTCGGATTCAGTACAGAATGGTAAAGTCCATGGTTGGCTAATGTCCATCCCGACCCGATCATTTCTATTGCTTGTTGTTTGGTAAGATGTCCCAGGTAATTCTCCCACAAGTCCCCGTTATTATAATTTCCACGGCTATTAACTGCACATGTTGCAGTAAAACCTACCGGTTTTCCTGTGCCGTCTGATACAGTTTTGGACTTCAGGAGCTGGAACACCGTGAAGGCGCTTGCAGGATTATCATCAAATTCAAAATTCACTGCCGAGGTCTTATTGTATTTTAAAGGTGTAATAATTGACCCGGCATCCACCTGTTGTGAATTGAAAGTTACCTCAACGGTGATTAGATCTGTTTCCTGTGTTTTGGAGACTTCGGAAACCGGTTGTGCCGCCGTAATAGTTAGTTGCGGTTCTTTACTGCATGATGTTATAATAACAAAGAAGGATGTTATAATAGTAAATATTAACCCCTTGAAGTTACTTTTTTGTATAAAAATGCCCCTGTTCATAAGAACAGATACGGTAATTGCCGTATAAGGTTATCTTTTTTTAATAATGGTAGACCTTCAAGGTTAGTTGTCGAATCCTGAAGGTGTCAATGAACTGAATTTCCCGGATGAAAAGTACATCCGGTTATACAATCTTCTCCTGATCATACTCTATCTGACTGGAGGTGAAAAGATAAGTGCGAGAATAGTGTGATATAAGCTTCAGAACGGTTTTGTATCTATTTTTTGTTTTTTATATAAATAAAAACTTAATGTATATAATTGTAAATAACAATGTAAGTTGACTTATTACATTAAGAAGTAGGGTATTGTCCGGTACCTTCATAAAGTAAAAGATATAAGGTTTGCGTCCTCAGCCGGACTTACCCTTTATAAATGGGGCGCAGACGATAGCAGGATCTGTAATTTTATCGGTTATTCTGTGAATAAGGATCGTATGCAAGCGAAAAGAAATTATGAGAAGATTTGAAGATCAGGTAGCTGTAATCTCGGGAGGCGCGGAAGGCATCGGAAAAGGTATTGCTGAGCGGTTACTTTCTGAAGGCGCAAAAGTGATCTTATTTGATATAAACTCAATTCTATTACAAAAGACACTTGACGAGTTTTCTGTTAAAGGATTTGATGCTGAAGGGTTTGAAGTGGATATTTCTAATGATGATAAGGTTTCAAGCGCTTTCTCGCAGGTTAGAGAAAAATTCGGTAAAATAGATATTATGGTAAACTCTGCCGGGATAGTTGGCCCTACCGGTACAAAGATCGTCGATTATTCTGTTGAGGATTTTGATAAGATTTATTCAATAAATCTGAGAGGAGCCTTTTTAATGACCAGGTATGCTATCCAACTTATGGAAAAACATAAATACGGGAGAATTTTATTAATTGCATCTATTGCCGGAAAAGACGGGAATCCTTTTATGGCAGGTTATACATCAATGAAAGCCGGTGTAATTGGGTTGGTAAAGGGAATTGGAAAAGAGTACGCAGAGTCGGGAATTACAATAAATGGTATAGCTCCTGCGGTAATAAAAACCGCAATGAATGAAAATACAGCACCAGAACAACTGGCTTATATGACGGAGAAGATTCCGATGAAACGATTAGGAACAGTTGAGGAAGTTGCTTCACTTGCTTCGTGGATAGTATCTAAGGAAGCAAGTTTTAATACCGGTTTTATATTTGATATTTCAGGCGGAAGAGCTACCTATTAAACAGTTAATAAGGTTAGCATATTGATCTCTAACTATGATACCGGTTAGTTTAGATCGTATTATCTTAATATCAGGCCCGGGTTTTTTACATCCCGGATAGATGATCATTAATTGTTAATCGTAATAGTTGAGATAAGCCGGTTCTTTACTCATAAAATATGACTGATATAAACGATAACAACACCCCGAATAATAATCCAATTTCCCGGCGTAAAATTCTCAAAACTTTTGGTATAGCGGCATTCTCCACGGCTGGCGCCTCAGTATATGCATCAGAGAATTCAGCATTGGCTGCTGCAAAAGAGCTTTCGTACAGAATGGTAGCAAGTGCCGAAGAGATGAAGCACAACAGGTCGTTAAAAGAAAATGACCTGGTAAGAACCACTGGTTTTTATAAAATAGGAGATGGTGGTCATGCAGAGTATATTATTCAAAAAACTGCAGATAGTGACGGCGGCTCTTTAGCGCTTACAAATGGCCTTCATGCAACCCTTATTAATGTAAATCATGTTAATTACAGGATGTTTGGGGCCCTGGGCGATTCTCAGAATGATGATGGCGTTCAGATAAAAGCAGCCCATAATTATGCAAATAAGTTAAAAATTCCGGTGATTAACCTTCATGGAGAGTTTTGGCTTAAGGCAACTTATGGGATTCAGATCATGAACAATGTAGAATGGGGGAACACAGTATTTCATATTGAGGAAAAATTTAATACGCCGAAAGGATACAAATTCCAGGTTGTCAGTGATCAGGCGTCAGAAACAATTACGCTTTCTGCCGGCCAGAAAGACAGCGTGCTGAGGCAACTAAAACCCGGGGTGAAAATTATTCCGGAGCTGGCGCCATATAAAAATTCGCTGGTTATTGTTACAGATAAGAACGATAGGATCGGATTCCGGGCGGGTCCAAAATATAACGGCCAATCGTGGTCGAGAGAGGAGTTTTTTTACGTTGAGGAACATGGCCGGATTATAGGTGATATTGCCTGGGAATTTAAAGATTATACCAGTTTGGTTATTCATCCGGTTAGTGATCGTTTCTTAACAGTTAATGGAGGGACCTTTTATTTATCCGGCGACAGTGGAGGCACAGGGTACACCAAGAATGGGTTTGGCATAAACCGTAGTCGTACCATAATCAAAAATCAGTGGGTAGGATTGGAGAAGGGAAAGGTAGATATTGCCCCAAATGCAAGAAGCGGATTCTACTCCTTTTCAACCGTATTTGATGTTACTTTAGAAAATATACGTCTTATTCCGTATGAACAGGATCGTGAAGGTACCGAAAAAGATGTGCCCGCAGGTACGTATGGAATAAGCGCCGGAAGAATGCTGAACGGGACATTCAGGAATGTTACAGCCGAAGGCGGCCCGATCCATTGGGGAGTTTTTGGAACCAACCTGAATAAGAATTTTCGTATTGAAAACTGCCGGTTAAACCGGGTCGATGTACACTTTCATTGCTGGAACTTATACATTATAGATACGAATATCGGATACCGCGGAATTTCTGTTACCGGCGGAGGTGATCTGTTTGTGCAGAATTCCACCTGCGAGAATGCCAGCTTTATCAATTTCAGAAGAGATTTTGGTGCCAAATGGGATGGGAATATCCGTATCAGTAATTGCCGTTTTATGCCCTCAGGTACACGTGAAAATGCGGTGCTTAATTTTTTTCCGGCGGATTTCGATTATAAATATCCCATTGGATTTGGTCGGTCGATAATCGTAGAAAATCTGGCTATTGATTATACCGGAAACCCATTTAAGGGTGTTTGCTGGCTGATCAAGACACCTGATTTTTCAAAAATGAAGCATGGCGAACGCTTGTTCTTTCCTAAGTATGTCGAATTCCGGAATATCCTGGTAAGCGGAAGACAGGAGGGTGTTAAATTAATGAAAATTACAGATCCCCGGAGTCTGGATGCCGGAAAGGAGGGCAGTTACGATGGAATTCAGCTTAAAGCGAATTCACGTATGTTGTTTGAAAATATCCAATTGCAGGATCTGAATAACGTGGATTTATCTTCTGAAGAGGCCGTGCATATCAGATTTGATAAGAAATCAGATGTCGGTTATGATGCGATGTCTCTTTATCCTGAAATACAGTTTGTCAATTGTAATGATCTGGCGGCTGATTTTGGAGATAATATTGCAGGTGTGAGTTTTGAAAAATGTTCCATCACCAGGCTGATCGGCAAGACTCGGGTACAGATGCCGGGCCGCTTTACTTTTTCAAACTGCTATTTTCAGCCGGCTTCAAAAACTATTGAAGATATTATTTTTGCCCTTTCTACCGAATTAGGAACAAGTTTTACGAATTGTACCATTCATTCGCCCAGGATAAACGGAGTTCTTAAGCCAGAGCTTTTAAACCGGCTGGACTTTATACAGATAAATAAGGTAGTTCGATTTAATCATTTAAATACACTGCTGGGCAGAGATATCATTAACTATTACCGGTCTAAGGGTATTACGTTCAATACTAAGTTTATCTCCATGCTGAAAAGTCATCATGAACTGGAGTCAGAAAGTGTATAGTTATAACCCTTTTTACAGTACTGACCAAAAAATGAACGTCACAGTGATCTGCCCTAGGAAGTTAACATAATGAAAGTAATTCAGCATAACCCAGGTAAACTGTTAACAATTGTACTATTTACATATTTGTTAATGAGTGGTGTGCAGGCTATAGCAAAGGATACAATTTGTTTAAAAAACACCATGGTATCATTAAAGTTTGCTTCCAGAAACGGCGCTTTTATCTCAATGGAAGACTTGAATAAGGGGAACACCGTTTTCAATTCTAAACGATCTGTAAACAACTCGACATGGGAAATATTTTTAACACAGAATGGTGTTGACCGGGTTTTTGATATCAATGACTTTAGAAAATTCACTTATGAAATCCCCGATCCCAGGACCCTTGGTTTAAGCTGGGAGGATATGAAGGGATTAACTGATTTGAGTATTAAAGCCAGCATAACGCTGGAAG
>DASWTL010000312.1:0-6073 GCA_036402155.1 Sphingobacteriaceae bacterium
CAGCGATCAGGATATAATTAGCATCCGATCTTGGCCATGCAGTCATCTCAACTCCTGTGAAACGGCGTAACTTTAATATATTTCTGCGAATAAGGAAAATAACACATGCAGCAAGCACCAGGAAGGCCAGTATCTCGAAAGCGCCGATAAGAAAGCTATAAAGCGGACCTAACCCTGCAAAGATGCGGTGCGTGCCGAATAGACCGTCGATGGCTATTTCAAGTATCTCAATATTAATAATGATAAACCCGACATACACAAAGAAATGCAATGCAGCAGCAATGGGCCGTTTCACCATCTTGCTTTGGCCAAAAGCAACCTTTAGCATTACTTTTAACCGCTCGCCTTTGCGGTCCGACCGGTTTAAAGGACGACCAAGGTTAATGTTGCGGATGATTTTGCGGACGTTGACCGTAAATAACGCTATGGCGCTTAGTACTATTAATAAAAATAATATCTGTCCGATCATAGGCATGAATTAGCTACAGCTAAATTAATAATTGGTTTCTAAAATTTTACTATGCAAGCATAATATTCAGACCTGTACAGGAAATTTTAAATTTAATTTTAAGAAAAGAAAAAAGACGCTACATTTGCAAACCCAATCCGAGGGCTATCGGACGGATGGTACCTTAGCTCAGTTGGTAGAGCAAAGGACTGAAAATCCTTGTGTCGCTGGTTCGATTCCAGCAGGTACCACCAAAAGTAATTGCCTCTAGTATATCACTAGGGGCTTTTTTGTGCAGTACTTTGATGTATCAAACTTCAGAATGTTCCGGTTGAGAGTTATTTTTCATCGTGTAAACAAACTCGGTAAGGTCGCGGGTATGTGAATCTAAAAGTAATGCAGACTGTCTCATGGCAGTCATCATGATATCAAGTTCTTCCTTTGAAATTAATTGCTGAAGTAATAGATCGGAAACTCCCAGTATCTGCACAATCGGATGTCGTACTTCGTGTGATATTTTAAATAAAATTTCCTGCAGCTCGTTGATGTACTTCTCTTTTTCAAGCTCTCTTTTTCTGCGCTCGGATATGTCCCTGGTGAGAACTAAAATCCCGTCAGGCAAGGGCTGAATACTAAAGTTATAATACCCCTGGCGGCCGTCTGCGAACGATATATTGTAATCAAGAAGATTAGAGGTTTGGGTTCTAAAACATTCTCTAAGTAAGTGCAACAGTTCTTTGTTTGCTTTCAGCGGATAGTTTTCAGCCATCATTGATCCTAAAAGGTTTTCGATGGGAATACCAGATTCTCTGGACCAGGCTTCGTTAACATAGGTGTACTTTCCATTGAGATTTATGATCTGTATACCTTCAAGCATGTTGTCTAATATCCAATGATAACGGGTCTCTTTTTCTATGATTTCCTTTGTTTTATCTTTTACCCGTTGCTCCAGGGTCTCATTTAACTTGTTTATTCTTCTTTCTGCCTCATTTCGATATTTAAGGTCATTTTTCATAATAAAGTAAACCCCGATCACAAAAAAGGCAGCAATAAAAAGGAATATCATAAACCGGCTATTAAGAGAGCTTACATTTTCATAAAAAAAATTGTCTCTAATCTTAACAAGCCGATTTTCCTCCCTTTGAATCTCACGAATAACATGTTCCATTGAATTTAATAATACAGATCCCCCGAGGATTGATTTCTGTATTAAAAGATAGTTGGCATCACTATTTTTTGATAATGAATTAATTTGAAGCGCTATTGCCAACCGTTTTTCGATCAGGGTATTGAGATAATTTATTCTGGCAGATTGCCCGATATTGGATTCTGTAAGTTTTCCAATACTGTCAACATAATGCTTAATAATCCCTTTGCTTTCTAAAAAGCCAGGTACAAATGTAGAATCAGATGTCAGGTATTTTTCACGTTCCCTCGCTTTCAGATCTTTGACGAATGATAGCAAGTGTTCGGCCTGGAAAAGTACCTGATGAGAATTACTCAGTTTTTTACTGGTTTCTTTATAAATGACATTATTTCTATAGGAGATGAAACCAATAAATAATAAACCGGATAGGATAATAGCAAAGAGGAGAGAGTACGTTTTTAGATAGGGGTGCTTCATTAGGGTCTAATTAGGCATGTGTGTATAAAATTAAAGGTCCGTGAGGTAGCATAAAATGATCTTGAATAATACCATGTTGCTTTTTCAAAGCAATCTAAACGGATTTTTTTAGTACAAAAGTATGCATGTTGATAACTTGATCAATCAGGTTTTACAAGCCTTCTTCAAGATGTGGTCAGCGGTTTCTGATATCAGTCTGCGATATAGTCTATCGCCACATTTACCAAACGAGCAAAAATTCCTACTTTTTTGTAACACAGGATTACAGATCTTATCTAATGAGAATTTTCGGGGAAAAAATAACTGAACGTAATAATCGGAATGGTACTCTCATTTTGTATAACAAATTGTGTTCGCTTGCACGTTTTTGGAACAAAAAAAACTTTTAAATTTACATATACCTTAAAATAAGCATGATATGAAAAAAGTAATGTTAAGCCTAAGCATTCTCGTGTTATTTCAGGCTTCTGTTAATGCGCAGTTCTTAAAGAAACTCCAGGAGAAAGCGGCTAATGCAGCAGAGAAAGTGATCGACAAAAAGATCGAGGAAAAAACCGACAAACTTATAGGAGTGGATAATAGTTCCGGAGGCAGCGGAACAAACACAACCCCCGCCCAGAACAATGGTCCGTCTGGAAAAAACCGGATAAGTAATACAGGGGGTGCAGGATTAGTTACCACCCCTCCGGATGTGAAAGAAAATCTGGCAAGCGCGGAGACTGCTTTTAAAGGAGAAAATTACGGCGCCGCAAGATATGCCATACAGCAGGCTATTTTAGGTGTAGAGATGGAAATAGGTAATAAGCTGTTAAAATCCTTACCCGAAGCAGTGGCTGGCTTACCTAAAGAAGCTGAAGAGGATCAGGTTACCAGCTCAGGATGGGGATGGGCAGGGTTAAATATCCATAGATCTTATCAGGGTGATAATAAGCAGTTTACATTTACAATTGCCAATAATTCGATGCTGTCTGCAATAAACCAGTTTCTGGTGGGTGGGGCTTACGGTCAAAGCACCGGTGGTCAGCAGAAGTGGAAACAGATCATGGTTAAAGGTCAAAAGGCAATTATTGAATACGATGATAATACCGGTTATAAAGTGAGTATCCCCCTGGGGCAGTCGTCGCTATTAGTTTATGAGGGCGTTAATTTCGCTACAGAGCAGGACATGATGTTGGCTGTTAATCAGTTTAATATAGATGAAATCCGGAAAACCCTGGGCGAGAAATAGCACCCTGACAACTTTTCTAATTCGTATTTAAAATTTTAATTATCGTATTCAAATGAAACATTTCACACTAACTATAGTTGCATTGGGTCTTTATTGTAGTGTAAACGCCCAGAACTTCAATGCTAACATCCAAACCGCACGCCAGTCCTATGGCTCGGGAAACCTGGAAGGCTCCCGTTTTGCCATGCAGCAGATGCTTCAGGAATTGGATATCATCAGTGGAAAAGAAACCTTAAAAATATTACCAGGTACATTAGGCAATTTAAGTGCTAAAGTTGCAGATGACCAGGTGAACAGTGGGGTGGGTTTTGCGGGTGCTGTTATACACCGTGTTTATCAGGCAGGAGATGTATCAGCCACAATGGAAATTATCAGTAATTCTCCTCTAATTGGGTCCATTAATGCGATCTTATCGATTCCCTTTATTGGCACCGGGTCTAACGGTGACCGGAAAGTGATAAAGATTGATGGATATAAAGCGCTAATTCAAAAAGGTTCTGAAACTGATAAGGTCACTTATGATATCCAGGTGCCCCTGGGATCCACACTTATTACTATGAAAACAGAAAATTACAAGGATGATATAGTAAAGCTGGCAAGCAGCATTCCGGTTGCACTGATTGCCCAGAAGCTTAACTGATTTATCGTACAGGAAGTTTGCATATAATGCACGCAAGCGTCAAATCCTTGCGTGTTTTTTATTTAACAGTTCTTTAGCCTGTCATTTCAGATCAAATTCAGATTGTTTTAACAGTCAACGAAAGCGAAAATACATTCTCCTCATTCAGTATGGCGATGCCGCACCAAAGCTGCCTTCATACGGAGTTTATATTGTTAATTCTTTTGTTTCAGACACGCCACTTCTTAAATGGAGAAGTTAATCATACAACGTAGTGAATATTCTGCAATCAGGATGGAAAATAATGACATGGAATTTTATTTGTCGATGAACGTAAAGAAGAGTCGACAAGGCGTTCGATTGCAATAATGATTATTGGTGAGCCATTGTTGGTGAGTAAGCTCCCGACCAACCACATATTGAATCTAATTTACAGTTCTGTTTCTTTGATGAAAAATAAGAATGCATCATAGAGAACAAATGGAATTGGAGATCCCTGATTAATTTATTTTAGGAATTAATCAACATATGAAAAATGTTACTTAGTAAATACTTGTCAATTTTTCGGTTGCTGAACCTTGATCGCTCAACTACTTTTGAAGAAAAAACATCGAATGCTAAGCTATGAAACCATGTACAAAGCAATTGTCGAAAAAGATGTAAGCTTTGAAGGCACATTTATAACAGCAGTTAAAACAACCGGCATATTTTGCAGGCCAACCTGCACTGCCCGAAAACCAAAAATAGAGAATGTTGAATTCTTTAAATCAACTCATGAAGCAATACTAAAGGGATACAGACCATGTAAAGTTTGTCATCCTTTAGAAAAAATAGGCGAAACACCGCAGTATATTAAAGAAATCATCGAGGAGTTAAGCCAAAACCCTGCTTTAAAATTCAAAGATTGGGATTTAATTCAAAAGGGTATAGAGCCGAGTGCAATCAGAAGATGGTTTCTGAAACACCACGGAATAACTTTTCATGCCTATCAAAGAATGTTTCGCATTAACTCGGCCTTTAAAAAAATTCAGCGCGGAGAACCTGTTACGTCTGTTGCCTTTGATTCGGGGTATGAATCATTGAGTGGGTTTAACTATTCCTTCAAATCAATTTTTGGAGTGTCGCCGGTTGATAGTAAGAATAAGCAGGTTATCACTATTACAAGGCTTGAAACACCGCTGGGAACTATGTTTGCCTGTGCTACCGATAAAGGTATTTGCCTGTTAGAGTTTACCGATCGGAAAATGTTGGAAACTGAACTAAAAGATTTGGCGAAAAAACTAAACGCCGCCATAATTCAAGGACATAACGATTACTTTGATTTATTGAAACTGGAACTGGATGAGTATTTTGAAGGGAAAAGAAAAGAATTTACAGTCCCTTTGCATACTCCCGGGTCCGATTTTCAGCAAATGGTTTGGCACGAGTTACAAACCATTCCATACGGAGAGACCCGGTCTTATAAGCAACAAGCTATGGCTTTGAACAAACTTGCTGCTGTGCGTGCGGTTGCTAATGCAAACGGAATGAACAGGATTTCTATTTTAATACCTTGCCATCGGGTAATCGGTGAAAATGGGAACCTTACCGGTTATGGGGGCGGAATCTGGCGGAAAAAGTGGTTGCTTGATCTTGAGAAGTCAAACCATGCAGGTCAAACATCCTCTTCTTTTCTTTTTTAGATTTCACTGACACCATTTCCTCGGTAATTAGCTAAGTCACAACAGAGGTGGATGTTTTTCACCAGGAACGTCTTAGTAGATCTTTTGGTTATTGGATCATTTAACTTTCATGAAATAAATGCTTATGCGCTTTTTTCAGGTTCGGGCTTCAACTTTCCTCTTATCCGCCCGAGTTAAATATTGTCACAATCTACCCCCTAAATTGTCTTTTTTATACCTCACATTCTCTTGTTATTAACTATACTTTTGTTGTAGAACCTTGAAAATTAAACTTATGAAAACACTACAGTTCACAAAAGAGATCAAGGCACCCGCCCAAAAAGTTTGGGATACGCTTTGGAATGAAACTACTTATCCCAAATGGACCAATGCATTTAACCCTGACGGCGGTTCCAAAATGCAGAGCGATTGGCAGGTTGGCGGAAAAACATTTTTTCTGGATAATAATGGCCGGGGCATGGTAAGTACTATA
>DASWTL010000313.1:0-44126 GCA_036402155.1 Sphingobacteriaceae bacterium
CTTTTTATTAACAAGTTGGTTAGCCCAATATGTTCCTGCCTTATTTAGATGAATGGTATAATTACTACCTTTTCTATACTTCAGGTTATTTATATTTGGGCAAACACACAGGATTAATTCATTTTTTAATAATGAAGCAAAGCAGGGAAATAAAAAGTTTTATTTATAGTCATTACCTGTCAGATGGATTGAGGATAACTCTTGGTGTGCTACTCCCCTCTTTAATTTTAGCTCAATTCGGGAATCTGGCTACAGGCTTGAGTATTTCCCTGGGTGCCCTGTGTGCGAGCATAACCGATATGCCAGGGCCGGTGCTTCATAAACGAAACGGGATGCTTTATGGAAACCTGTTCGTGTTTCTTACAGCTGTTTTAACAGGTCTGATTAATCAATACCCCTTATTGTTAAGTATTGAGATACTGGTTTTATGCTGGTTCTTCTCTATGTTCCTGGTTTTTGGAAACAGGGCATCTTCAATTGGTATCAGCGCTTTGTTGATGATGGTACTAACCATTGATCAGCCATTGGATAAAACATCCGTATGGGTTTACGCTGCCAGTGTACTCGGCGGTGGTTTATGGTATATGGCATTAAGCCTGTCAATTACCCAGATCAGACCCTATCGGCTTGCACAACAGGAGTTAGGCGCCAGTATAAAGGAAGTGGCAACATTTTTAAGAATAAAAGGAGCCTTTTACCTCCCCAAAACAGATCTGGATAAGAATTACAGAAAAATAATTGATCAGCAGATCATCGTTCATAATCATCAGGACATAGTAAGGGAACTTTTATTTAAAACCCGAATTATTGTAAAAGAATCTACCAGATTGGGAAGACTATTAGTACTTGTTTTTATAGATCTGATGGATTTATTTGAACAAACTATGGCCACTCACTATGATTATAAAACAATTCAGGTAACCTTTGGCAAAACAAAAGCATTTAGTGCACTTCATAAACTCATACTGAAACTGGCCGATGAACTTGAAAACCTTAGTCTTTACATTATAAGTAATGAAGCGCCGGTAAAATTACACGACTTTACCCGGGATCTGGAAAAAGCCAAACTTCATATTGATAATGCAGAACGGGAACTTGGAATAAGTACACTGGTATTGAAAAAAATATTAGTTAACATCCGTAATATTTCGAACAGAATAGATAAGATTTACGGGTATTTCAGTAAAGACCAGATTTCTGTTACTCCCGGAAGTAATGTTGATCATAGCCGGTTTGTTTCACATCAGGGAGTTGATTTAAAGCTATTCTGGAATAACCTGAATTTTGAATCATCAATTTTCAGATACGCCGTAAGGTTAGCTATAGTTTGTTTAACGGGCTATTTAATTGCTAAAGCACTACCATTTGCACATCACAGTTACTGGATATTACTAACTATTCTGGTGATTTTAAAGCCGGGCTTTAGCCTTACAAAAGAACGTAATATGCAGCGAATGGTAGGAACGCTCATTGGCGGAATTGCAGGTGCAGGTATTGTGTATTTCATTACAGATCAGACTGTTCTACTGGTACTCTTAATTATATTCATGATCGCCGCCTTTAGTTTTCAGCGGCTTAATTATATAATCAGTGTGTTATTTATGACACCCTACATTCTGATTTTATTCAGCTTATTGGGCGTTGGCGGCATAAATGTGGCACAGGAAAGAATTATAGATACCCTAATAGGATGTTCTATTGCTTTTGTAGCGAGCTATTTTGTGCTTCCAAGCTGGGAATATCCGCAATTGAAAAATTACATGCAGGAGATATTAATTGCTAACTACAAATACATGCTCATTGCAGCTAACCGACTGATGGCAAAGCCCGTAGATGTTACATCATATAAGTTAGCCCGGAAAGAAGTATATGTTAGTTCAGCAAATCTAGGGTCTGCCTTTCAGAGAATGCTTGCGGAACCAAAAAGCAAACAGAAAAACTCCAAAAGCCTTCATAAATTTGTGGTTTTAAACCACAGTCTGTCCTCCTATATTGCAACGGTTATATCAACACTTCAGGCAAAAGAAAACCGATTAATGTCTGATGAGGATTTAAAACTTGTGCGACGGTCATTATTTGCATTGGCAGAGTCGATAAAAAAGATTGGCGGAGACGCACCTTTTAAAGAAACTGAAATAACAAATCAGGAAAGTAAAGGAGACCAGGTAAACAATCATGATAGTAAACTTCTAACTGAACAGCTTGAGTTGATTTATAAACTTACATCAGATATCCAGAAGCTTAGTGAAAAACTGAGTTCTGATAAGATTTAAGCTAAACAGTTAATTCATTTTGTCCAATTCTTCTACTGTAAATGGTGTTTTACGTCCACTATATTTCTTCCGTATTTTTATCACTTCCTCTCTGGAAATTTGCTCTGCAGTATTTCCCCATGCATTTCTAATAAAACTAAGTAACTGAGCGATATCCTCGTCCAGGATGTCCGGATTATCCGCAAGACCCGGCATGTCGCCACTTATTTCAGGAGCTTTATACAACTTGTTATTCACTTTAATTGGGCCTGTTAATCCAAACAATACTATGGCAGTCAACTTTTCTTTTGACCCGGTTACCCATTCAGAATGATTTACGGGAGGCGCCAGAGATTGTACGCCGTTGCCGTCTGCGCCGTGACATGCCTGACAGCTTGAAAAATACAACGAGGCTCCTCTTGGATATTGTTTTCTAAGCTGGTTAATATCCCGATTCTTTAAATTGCTCTTTATATCGGCCAAAGCTTGCGTAAATCGTTCTGCCATTAAACTTTTCTGAGAGCTTCGTGAAGTATAGCGTTTTAAAAATACTTCTTCCTGGTTTTGCATATTACTCAATACGGCCTCGGCAACGTATTGATTGTTTGGATTCTTTTCCGCAATTGTCAATAGCATCTCATTTGCAGCAACCTGGTCAACGGCTTTAATTGCCTTCATCTGGAATGCCACATAGGGTATCAGAACCGAATCATTATCACTGATCATTTTTTTCAGCTCTGGAAGATACTGCTTGTAATTTTTCTCATTTACTGTGGAGGATAAAACACCAAGGGCCTGCATCTTCACTTTTTTGTCGGGGTTTTGCAGCAGCTTAACTACATCATCGGCTTTTAATGCTCCCAAGCCTTCTAATGTCCAAAGTGCATGAGTTATCGTTACTCTATTCCCTCCCTGCAGTAGGTTTCTGAGCTTTGAATCAACCTGAGTAAATTTTCCATCTATAATCTGTTGCTGCACCTGATCTCTGATCCATCCGTTTGGATGCCGTAGCAGGTCTACTAATTTATCGGGCTGATCTGGTATTATCACAGGCTTCGCAGTCTTGCCCTTGGGTACAATTTTGTAAATACGTCCACAGGTAATTATTTTATCCAGATTACGTTTTTGTATCTGTTTCTTAAGATATTCAGTCATAAATGCTTTATGCTCAATTATCCCACGGTACATATCAAGTATGTATAATGCACCATCCGGACCATTATAGGCTGTTACCGGACGGAAACGTTCGTCAATACTCGTAAGGAACTCCTTTCCTTCATAAGCCTGTTCACCCGATATAATGTTACCATTCTGGTGAATTATATTCCTTTTTATCAGATGGGCGGCAGGTTCGGGCACGAATGCATTTCCATAATATACCTTACCGAAGAGATCACCGCGGTAAATAACCGGACCACTGGCCGAGGTAAATGCTTTTAATCTGAGACTATCATCCAGTATCCCCTCTTTATATCCTCTGTTAACACCAGGTGTAGGTCTTCCTGGATACACCCTGTTGTCCGGGACAATTCGTTCACTAAAACCTTTTACCCGCTGAACATTGGTATTCGAGGCTCCCAACCCAGGTAAAAAATAATCACCAAGCAGGTTCTGGGAATTATTGTTATAATACAACCGACCTTCATCATCCTGGCTGATGCTCCATTGACCTCTTAAATGTGTGCGTTCAGTTAGCCAGCGGTCTCCCTTTTTCCGATAGCGTTTGTCTGAACCTGAATTGTAAATCCAGTTGTCCATGGCCCGGTACAGACCATTAGCCATTCCTTCTACATTGGTGCTACCTTGGGTATAGTCAGCGTCGACCAGGGTCCGTTTACCTGGCTTATCATTTATTATCTCATAATACCATAATTTTGGTGGCTCTACTACTAAAATACCGTTTTCGATAAGGCAAAGTGCTCTGGGTAGAATCAAAGAATCTAAAAAAACTTTACGGTCATCAACTATTCCGTCACTGTTGGTGTCTTCCAGGATAACTATTTTACCTGTAGGTTCATCCTCTCCTTCGCCCTCCAGATCGGGCATATAATTTTGCATTTCTATCACCCACATCCTGTTTCTTTTATCGAACCTCATTGCTACTGGAGCACTTACGTAAGGTTCGGAAGCGATCAGCTGAACCTCAAAGCCATCTTCTATTGTCATTTTACTTATAGAATGTTCGGCCGGTATCAATGGAGCATTGCTTAGTATATATTCCTTTGTTAACGTATCTGTATTTGATGTATCAGTGGTTGATGTCTGACAGGTTGTAAATGTGGAGATAAACCCTAAAGCAACTAATAAGTAAGCTATTCTTTTCATTTTCTATGATATATCAATGTTATCCTGAATAAACTATGTGTACGTACACGATTTGTAAATATCGTATAATTCTTAAACTTTTTATTTTTCTTTTGGAAGTCTTAAGACCAGGCATAATAATCATAAATTCAATGAGATAAGCATGGTAATCCAAATATAAGGTTGTCTTAAGGTGAAAACATAATACAGCCTGCTTTTAGGGTCGCTTTTCTATTCATCAATTTTGCTAACCATTTTATGTATCCGTCTAATTAACATCATTCAAGCTGCTTTTCATCTGCATTCAGTGGTTCTTCAAATTCTTCGCCTATCTTTTTCATACTCAATGCGGCTGTGCATCCATGAATCACAACAGAAAGCAGAACTATAAAACTTATCACTGCCCACATTTCTTCAACATGATCAAATGTAATCACACTTACGGCAAATGCCAGGTAGTAAAATGAACCAATTCCCCTGATCCCAAAGAAGCTGATAGCAAGTTTTTCTTTAATATGAAGGTCTGAACCAATTAGGGCGATATATCCTGTTACTGGACGGATAACAAAAACGAAAATCAACCCAAAGAAGACCATATTCCAGGAAAGAACATCAAATACACCTGTCACCAGCATTCCTCCAAAAAGAATAAGAACTACTGCCAGAAGTATGCGCTCGATCTGATCGGTAAATGAATGGAGCTTCAAATGATACTTATGATGTATTTCATAGTTTCTTAAAGTTATTGCTGTTACAAAAACAGCAATAAACCCGTATCCATGAATAAATTCAGTAATTCCGTATACTAAAAGAGTAGCTGAAATTGCCACAAAGCCATCGCGCGTTTTTAAAAAACTCTTTCTTTTTGGAAGATCAAAAATAAACCAGGCTATCACTCTTCCTATTAAAAAGCCTACAATTATTCCGGCAATAACTTTATAGAAAAGTCCATAGTATACCCATCTCAGCAAGTCAGGTGGCGAGTCGTTTTGTGCAGCAATGGCAATAACTATAGCCAGCCAGGTAAAAGGAAATGCCATTCCATCATTCAATCCGGCTTCGGCCGTCAATGAAAACCGAGTATTGTTTTTTGATTTTTCTAAGGGAGGTCCAACCTGTACATCAGATGCAAGCACAGGATCTGTTGGTGCCAGTGCAGCTCCTAATAAAATTGCTGAAGGTAAACTAAAGTTAAATATCCATATCCCTAATGTGCTTACGATCAGGATACATAGGATCATGGTAATAATAATCAAACGAAAAGGTGTGGCCCAACCCTTAAAAGTAAAGGGTTCGTCAATTTTTAAGCCTGTACCCATAAGGGAGATAATTACCATCATTTCAGTAATACGTACAGCGTACTCCTTATTTTGGGGATTTGAAGGTAATGGACTGGGGAGAGAATCAAATATCCAATATAAAATTATGCCTAAAAACACAAAGATGATCGAATAGGATATTCCTGTTTTCTCGGTAACGGAAGGCATCCAGGCCATACCAAGCGCTGCAAAGCCGATAATGGTTATACTAAGAATGTAAATATCCATAAGATATTAACAGTACAAAAAAACCGGAGCTTTGTTGGGAGCAGTACTATAAGAGTAATCTTGAGGCTAACCCCAGGATCATAAGAAATCCAAAAACATCAGTAAATGTGGTAATAATGATGGATGATGCTATGGCCGGATCAATACCTACCCTTTTTAGAATTAAGGGTATTGAAGAACCTGCTACCCCCGCAATAACCAGATTTCCAGTCATTGCAAAAAATATAACCACACCTAACATGGGGTTTGCATCGAATAGGATTGCAAATAATAATATAATAAGTCCTATTGCTGCTCCATTTATTAATCCTACTGTAAATTCTTTCAAAACTGCTCTATATGACTGGTTATCAGTTAAATCTGATAATGAAATACGACGAACTGTTACAGCAAGGGCCTGGGTAGCGGCATTCCCCCCCATTCCGGCAATCATCACCATATATCCGGCCAGCGCAGGAACACGGTCAATTGTAGGATCGAAATAACGGATCACAGAGTAAGCCAGAAAAGCAGTGCCTAAATTCAAAACCAGCCAGGGTAAACGACTTTTTACTGCTTCCTTCCAGTTACCAGAAAGTTCTTCGTCTTCAGATACACCCGATATCTTTAATATATCCTCCGTATTTTCTTCCTGTAAAACATCAATAACATCATCGAAAGTAATCCGACCCAAAAGATGCATATCATCATCAACAACCGGTATACTGGTCAGATTATACTGCGAAATTAGTTTAGCCACCTCTTCCTGATCGGTACCAGCCCTTACATAGATAAAATCATCATTTACTAAATCAGAGATACGGGTGTTATTTTTGGCCTTAATAATATTTTTCAGGGACACGATACCCAAAAGATGGTTCGTATCATCAACTACATTGATGGTATAGAACTCCTCCATCTCTTCAGATTGACCTATGATCTCCTCCAGTGCATCTTTTTTACTGAGTTTACTATTAACCTTTAATACCTGAGTGTTCATGATACCACCCGCGGTATCATCATCGTATTTTAGAAGGGTTCGAATTGTTGATGCATCTTCTTCATCAAGTTCACCTAGTATCTCGTGCTGCTGATGTTCTTTTAACTGACTGATTATATCCGCAGCATCGTCATAATCAAGTTCTTCAACAATTTCAGCACGCTTACCTGGTAACAGGTTTTCCAGTATCTTTTCGGGATGGCTTTCCGCATCCATTTCTGATAATACTTCAGAAGCAATATCAGATGGAAGAATATTAATTATTCGTTCCCTGTCATCCTGCGAGATACTTTCAAAAAGAATTGCAATTTCTGAAGCATGATATTCCGCTAATAATGCACTTAATGTTTCATTATCATTTTCAAGCGCTTTTTTGAAGCGTTGAACGTCAGTTTTATCAAGTTCAAATGACTGCATTTTTGGCTAAAATAAGTAAATGAAGCGGATAATAGGACCTACTTAACAAAAAAACTAAGATCTTAACCAGCCTTTACGCCAGAAATAAATAAGCTGCAGAATGGCTATAGCCAACATAACAAGCATCGTATAGACATACCCGTTCTCATCATATAGTTCAGGCATGTTTTGTGTCAGTATTTTGCCGGTTGCCGGGTCCTGGTAGGCAAAGTTCATTCCGTAAACCCCTGCTATAAAGGTTAACGGGATAAAAATAGATGAGATGATTGTTAGCACCTTCATAATTTCATTCATCCGGTTACTGACAAAGGAAAGATTCATATCTATAATACTGGTTGTAATATCCTTAAGACTCTCAACCAGATCAATAATCTGCATACAATGATCGTATGCATCGCGTAAGAATGTTTTGGTTTGTGAAGTTATTAATGGAGATGAACTTCGCATCATGTCATTGATCTTATCACGCTCAGGCCAGGCGCAACGCCTGATGATAAACATAATCCGTTTAACTTGCTGTGATTCATAAATTACTGCTTTTCCGGCTCTTCTGTAGGCTATCTCTTCTATTACATCAAGTTCTTCACCGAGTTTTTCAAGTAATGTAAAGTAATTATCAAGCACAATATCCATCAACTCGTAAAGTAAATACGACGTATCATTTTGCCGGATATTTCCCTTTCCTGATTCTAATCTATCTCTAACCGGTTCGAGACAATCCGTATAACCTTCCTGAAAGGAAATGAGAATGTTTTCAGTAAGGATAAAACTTAATTGTTCATTCTGAACTTCCAACTCTTCATTTATACAAAGCATTCTACTAACAGCAAAAAGATAAGTATCATACTCATCAAGTTTAGGCCGCTGTGAATTATTAACGATGTCTTCTATTACCAGCTTATGAATTGAAAATTTATTCTGAATGTACTCTATCAGTTCCAGATTGCCTAACCCTCTTATTTCAATCCAATGTGTACTTGAAGAATATTTATTTAGATGTGTATCAATGCCCTGAAAGGACTCAACTTCAGTAACACTATACTCTTCAGGAGTGTATGTATGAATAATTATGTTTGGCTCTAAAGCACCTTCTCGTATTTGGTAATTTCCCGGACTGGTTACAATAGCAGCATTCCGTTTTTTTGTTTGTATACGCAGATGCTTTATTTTACCCATAACTTAAATATAATTAATACTTTGCGGACCCTGATTAAACAACAGGTCTACAATGCTTAAGTTTGGAATAAAGCCTTCACGATCCTCAAATAACTGAAAATATGGTTTAGCCGGATAATTTGAAATTTCTTTTGTTTTTATTGCAGACCTGTAATCTATTAAGCTTTCCGTAGGTTGTTTATATTCTTCAGTAAAACTATACGCTACATTTATTTTAAGAAGATTCAGTAATAATTGAAGAATTTCGAGATTATAATCGAACAAAAACTCCCATTTCTTTTCGTAAAACTTAATCAGATCATCTTCATAAAATTCGAAATATGCAGAACTTCTGTATGATGTTTGAAGGCTCATCCAATGAATACGCTGCCAGCGGAAATCATAACTTATTTTCACATCTTTAACCAGGGTATGATTCTTTGAGCCTTTTATTACCGGAATAATAAGGTTTAAACTACCATTTGGAGAATAAATAGCGGCTCTATTTCTGAAAGTTTGCTTGGGAAAGTTCTCAAATCTCTCAATTTCAATATGATGCTGATGTGTTAACAATATTTTGAAATATGATATTGGAGGAAGATAAAATAATGGCAATATTGCGCCCTTTTCCATGGTTTGGTTAAGTTTGTGCTGAACGGACGAAAATACTGAATTATCACACTAATATGTTTATGCAATCGGAATATTAGAATAGATGTAAGTGAGCAATTCACTGTGTATTGAAAAATATACTCTATTACCAATTTTTCAGGATTACAATAAAGCATCAATAGTGATATAGAATACAAAAAATGAAGAGAGTTTCTTTTTTTATTACTGTAGGGTTACTTTATTTTATTTCACTTCTTCCATTTTTTGTATTGTACATTTTTTCTGACGTGTTATATATTATTTTGTTTTATGTAATTAAATACAGACGAAAGGTCGTACAGGAGAATCTTCTAAATGCTTATCCTGAAAAATCTATTGAGGAAAGGCTTAGAACGGAGAAAAAGTTCTACCGGTTTCTTGCTGACATGATATTTGAATCCATAAAAATGTTCACTATTACTGAGAAGGAGATAAATAAACGATTTAGTTATACGAACCTTCATGTTGCTACCAAATTTCTCGATGCCGGAAGATCTGTTATTGCGGTAACAGGACATTATTCAAATTGGGAATGGGGTTCTTTAAGTATTTCTGCAAATGTTAAAACCCCTGTATTAGTGGTATATAAGCCCTTATCAGATAAGAAGTTTGAAAATGTTTTAAATAGAGTACGGGCAAAATTCGGCTCAGTAATGATTGCTATGAAACAAACACTCAGGAAGCTTGTGGAATATAAAGGTCAACCATACATGCTGGTTCTATTGGGTGATCAAACACCCGTAAGAGGCGAAACCCAATACTTTACGTCATTTTTAAATCAACCAACTGCAGTTTTTCTGGGGATAGAGAAAATTGCCCGGTCAACAAATTCACCTGTGCTATTTTTTACAATCAACCGTGTAAAACGCGGTTATTATAATGCTGAAGTAACAATCCTGACTGAAAATCCCCAGGATACAGCACCTTATGAAATTACAAATGCTCATACACGTAAGTTAGAGCAAATTATTAATGAAAAACCTGAGTTTTGGTTATGGTCGCACAAGCGATGGAAATTTAAACCTGAAGATAAATATGATGCAAGAATTTCCTAAAGTTGCTGTGGTTATTCTGAATTGGAATGGTAGAATCCATCTTGAACGGTTTTTACCATCAGTATATAATTCCACCTACCCTAACCTTGAGATAATCGTAGGCGATAATGCCTCAACAGACTCTTCAGTTATATTTTTACAAGAAAACTTTCCCCTGATCAGGATCATTTCCAATGAAAAAAATTATGGATTTGCAGAAGGATATAACCATATAATGGATAAAGTGGACGCTGATTATTATATCCTGCTTAATTCTGATGTTGAAGTTACACCGGGATGGATTGAGCCAGCAATTTCGTTAATGGAAAGTGATAAAAGTATTGCTGCAATTCAACCTAAGTTACTTTCTTATGTTCATAAAGGAAAATTTGAATATGCAGGCGCTGCCGGAGGTTTTATCGATCAGTATGGCTACCCGTTTTGCCGGGGACGTATATTCGATACAGTTGAAGAAGATCATGGTCAGTATAACGAAAATAGTGAAATTTTTTGGGCAAGTGGTGCAGCATTATTTATTAGGAAAGAATGCTGGATAAAAGCAAAAGGGTTTGACCCCCGATTCTTTGCGCATATGGAAGAAATAGATCTTTGCTGGCGTCTAAAAATTATGGGATACAAAATAATGTATTGCGCCCAATCCGCTGTTTATCATCTGGGTGGAGGAACATTACAATCTAACAACCCTTATAAAACATATCTGAACTTTAGAAATAACCTGCTGATGATCAGAAAAAATATGTCTTTCTCAAGATCAGTCTATGTAATTTTCATCCGGTTATGGCTTGACCTGGTTTCGCTCCTTAAATTTTTGCTTGAAGGGAAATTTAAACATGCCAGAGCAGTAAATAAAGCGCACCTGTTCTTTTTCAGGTATATCTTTTCTCACAGATCTAAAAACAATGATCATAGCCTGTTTAATCCGGTAGGTCTTTATAAGGGAAGCATTGTTTGGAAATATTTTATTGAAAAGAAAAGAAAATACTCCGAGCTTTTCCATAGCTGAACAAACAATCCGGTTGGAGTTGTCATTTTAATACTATGGCAGACTGGAAAACTCTATTTAATAAATATTCATCTATTGTTGAAGTTCAATTTGATCAGTTGTTTTTTGATTTGCGTCGCAAATTAAAGCTCAATGCCCCCGTTCAAATTGTCACTTACAGAAGCTATGGCACAAAAAACCGGCTTTATATAAAGGGCCGCCTGCTTGAAGATAAAAGCATAGCCAAATCTACAGATAAGGATACCATCCTTAACAATCTTGTAAATATGTACAAGCGGTTTGAAAGCAATGAGATCCCTTTTGCCCGGCTCAGGTTAAATTTTGATGGTGAGGAGCATATAATGACCACTGATGAAGAAGGATATTTTATGTTAAACCTTGCCCCTAAACAGCCCATTAATACTGAAGATCTTTGGCATGAAATTATCGTTGAACTTTTGGAAGCTCCGGTACCATTTGAAGAAGGATTAAGCTGTGAAGCGCAGGTGCTTGTACCACCAGATGATGCCGAATTTGGAATAATTAGTGATATTGACGACACAGTTGTAAAAACCAGTGCTACGGATATATTGGCCATGTCAAGGACGGTGTTTTTGAATAACTCCCGTACCAGGCTTCCATTTGCCGGTGTCTCAGAATTTTACAAATCATTACAGCTGGGAAGAAATGGCAAACGCAATAATCCATTTTTCTATGTTTCGAGCAGTCCATGGAATATGTATGATTTACTTAAAGAATTTCTTGATCTGAATCAAATCCCGGAGGGGCCCCTTCTCTTGCGTGATTTTGGATTGCAGGATAATAAGTTTATCAGCTCAGGACATATGGGACATAAGTATAAAGAGATAGAAAACATTTTGCTTACTTACCCCGAATTAAACTTTGTATTAATTGGTGACAGCGGGCAAGAAGACCCGAAGATTTACCATGAAGTAGTTAAGAATTATCCGGGTAGGATCCTGGCTATTTATATCAGGGATGTCCAGCTGTCCGCAAGGGAAAAGATTGCAATAGATATTTCACAGGAATTGATGGGTAATAATGTTGAAATGATTATTGTAGATAATACAGTTGAGGCAGCAGAACACGCTGCAAAAACCGGATTAATATTCAATGGAACTATTCCGGAAATTGAAAATGAGAAACAGGAAGATAAGGGTGAAAAGCCTGGAAAAGAGGAGGCTGAAGTTATGACATCCTAATTTTTAATACGTTACGAAATCATTTATTGATTGTAATCCTGATGATTAAGTAATGAATTATTGTTGTTTAGCAAGGGGTAAACTGAAATAAAACGCGGAACCATCGCCTGGTTTGCTTTCCATCCAGATCTTACCATTCTGCCGTTTAATAATTTCCGCAGAAATATATAATCCCAGGCCTAAACCGGAACCTGCTGCCATGTTTTCGGACTGCACTCTGAAAAAACGTTCAAAAATCAATTCCTGTTTATCTACCGGAATACCTATCCCAAAATCCCTTACAATACATGTAAGTTCGTTAGTTCCGGTTGTGACTGTTACCAGCACCCTATCCTTACCGGGAGAATATTTTACGGCATTAGTTAGTAAATTTGTTAACACCTGCCCTATCCGTTCCTCATCTCCATATAAATTAATTACACTATCAACATGGTCTATATCTATTAGATGCGTATCACTGGTTCGTTGTACTTGTTCTGCTATCTCTTTTAAAAGTTTATCAAATGAAAATAAGGAATGACGGAATTGTAACTTATTGCCCTCGATGCGTGTAACATCAAGTAAATCATGAATAACCAGGTTCAGCCGGTTGATCTGGTTATCCATCTTAGACAGCATTTCTGCCGCTAATTGATTCCCGGCATTATCAAACTTACGTTGTAACACCTGGCAAAAAGCCTTTAGGGAGGTTACCGGAGTCTTTAATTCATGGCTTACCGTGCTAATAAATTCATCTTTATGACGCTCCTGTTCTTTTCTTTCAGAAATATCCTGGACAGTGCCCAGCATTCTCACAGGTTCATTTTTTTCATTATAGTAAACCGTACCTATACTATGTATCCAGTGTATAGATTTATCCGGCCAAACAATACGGAACTGAATATTTAATTTACCTGTTTTAAAAAGAGCTTTATCGATGGCATGTTGAAAAGCTGATTTATCTTCCGGAAATATATATTGGTAAATCATTTTGGATGACCAAACTGTTATATCATCGGAAGATCCGAATATCTGGGCATGATGCTGGTTAGTGCTCATAAGATCGGCCTTAACATCAAGGTCCCATACACCCAGTGTCGAAGCTTCCAAAGCCATGTTTAACCTGTTTTCACTTTCCTCCAGTTGGAGTCTGTTATACACTTGTTCAGTAACGTCTGTAGCTACTGCAATCACCCCTGAAATAGAACCATCAGGCTCGTACAAGGGTTCATAAACAAAATTACAATATACAATTTCCCGCTTGCCGTCTTTTATTAAAGGAATCGGAACTTCTACCCCCACATACGGTTTGCCTGTGTATAATACGCTATCCAGAATTTGTTCTATTCCACTATCTGAAATTTCGGTTAATACATCGAATATCGGCTGGCCAAAAAGCTCATCTTCTGTTTTTCCATAAAGTTTACACAATGGGGGATTAACCAGTTCAACAATGTAATCAGGGCCTTTGAATATTCCAATAGCAACCGGAGCCTGCATAAATAAACTATATAGCTGGCTTCGCTGACTCTCTACTGCATCATGTGCAAGCCTCTCTTCCTGGGCAATCTTAATTACATCTGTAACATCTGTAGGAGAATTAATGATATATTCAACTTCGCCCTCTTTGTTTAATATGGGGGTATTACAAACAGTCCAATAACGGCTAACAAATTCTTCAGAATCTTTTACCACAATATCATATCTGACTGGTGAAATATGGTGCGCTTTCTTAGAAATAATTACTTTTTCAAGTACGCGACGCATACTTTTCTCATTTTTAGAGCCGTACACATTGGGGTTGTCAGGAAAAGTATCAAAAAACGACTTTCCAACTATTTCCGGAAGGACAGTTCCTGTAGCCTCAAGAAACGCTTCACTGGCAGCAATAATTGTAAAAACCGGAGGATCGGGCTTTAAAATAGCGTATAATGCAGCGCCCTTTTCAAAAATTAATTTGTAATCTAAAACAGTTTGATCATTAACAGTTTGGATAGATCCTTCTTTCATATGAGAGGCGTGAACTAAGATTTTCAAACGGTTCCCGGATCAAAAAGTTTGAATAAAAGCTAAAAACTAAGTTTTTATATCGGTTGAGCTTTTTTTATCAACCACTTTAATTCTTCATTATCTAGATGTTTACCCAGCCGTTCCACAACTAATTGATTGTAGTTATTTAACCAGTCTACCTGCTTCTGATCTAATAACGACCTGATTATTAAAGAAGTATCTATATAAGCTAGTGTTAACGTTTCAAATGCATAAAATTCTCCGAATTCATTGGACTCGTCTTTAACAGATAAAACAAGGTTTTCGATCCGGATTCCATATTTACCTATGCGATATATTCCGGGTTCTATAGAAGTAATCATACCCGGTTCTATTTCAACCGTAATATTAGCTGAATTAAAAACCTGTGGACCTTCATGTACATTCAGAAAAAATCCAACTCCATGCCCGGTACCATGTCCGTAATTCCGGCTGTTATCCCATAAAGGTTTCCTTGTAATAGCATCAATCTGATAACCACGGGTACCTTTTGGATAGCGTGCGGTCACACCATCTATCATGCCTTTCAGCACCAGGGTATAGTCTGTTTTCTCATCCATAGTGGCATTGCCAAGGCTAACCACGCGTGTAATATCAGTTGTACCACCTATGTATTGTCCGCCTGAATCCAGAAGAAAAAGACCGTTGGGATTTAGTTTAGCGTTGCTGGATAACGAAGCTTTATAATGAGGTAATGCACCATGGTCGCTATATGCAGCAATGGTATCAAAACTTTCGCCTACAAATCCTTCTTGCTCTGCCCGAAAATCAAGCAACTTTTCAGCAACAGATATTTCATATAAATCCGTTTGTCCATTATTTTCGTCAAGCCACTTAAAAAACCGGGTTAGTGCAACCCCATCTTTTATCATGGTTTTACGGGTATTCTCAATCTCGACAGGATTTTTTATAGCTTTAAGATTTGTAGTAGGATTTACTCCCTGAACAACATTTATAACTGGATTTATTAATTTAAATAATCTAAAACAAGTTCTTTTAGGGTCAATAAAAATAGTCCCATTTTTTACAGTTGAGATTGCGGCATCAATTTCATGATATTCCTTTATCATCACATTGTGATTCAATAGTTCACCCTTATTTTCGTTAGAGACTTTTGCCGGATCAATAAAAATTGTAGCATGATCATGGGAAATCAGCGCAAAGGCAAGCACTACCGGATTACATTTTACATCACTTCCTCTAATGTTAAAAAGCCAGGCAATATCATCCAAAGAGGAGATCAAATGATAGTCTGCATGAACATCTCTTAATAACTGTCTAAGCTTTTCAAGTTTCTGTTTAATCCCCTCGCCCGTAACAGATTCATCAATAAGATACGCCGGATTTGAAGGCAATATGGGTCTGTCTTTCCATATTTCATTAAGATAATCACGATCAGGAAGTATCTTTACCCCAGCGGGCCTTAATCGGTTTTCAATCATTTCCGCAAGATTAACGGAAACAAGTCTTCCATCAAAGGCCACCGAAGAGTCCTTCAGCAATTTTCCTGAAAGCCATTCTACGTATTCCGGTACTCCCTGCGCTTTAAGAGGCATCAATTCATATCCGGTTCCTTCAAGCTGTTCGGTAGCCTGTACAAAATATCGCCCATCAGTCCACAAGCCGGCTTCAACTTCCGTAATGACCAGTGTTCCGGCTGATCCTGTAAAACCTGATGCAAACTCTATACATTTAAAACGATCTGGTAAATATTCACTAATATGCGGATCTGATGATGGAATTATATACGCACTGACGTTTTCGCTTTTCATTAAGCGGCGAATGGATTGCAGTTTTTCCTGATAGGTCATATCTTATTGGGTGAGTGTGCAAGATACAAAATTGGAATCATCAGGTATCAAAGGGCATTTAAAATCAGGGTTATAGAGGCAGAGAAATGGTGCCTGCAAGACACAAAAAAAACCTGCTCCTTTAGGGAACAGGTTTAAATATGAAATTAAATATTATGCTGCAGCAGTTCTTTCAACCCCATCTATTTCGAATACAGCAAGGTTGTCTAGAAAATTGCAGTGAAGTGTTCCAAAAAAATTAACTATTTCATTTTTACTTTTACCCTGTATAAATATTCGCTCTCGCAGGAAATCTCGTTTTAACAGTTCTGAATTGGAAATAATAGTTTCCTCATCACTGATAGTAAAATCAGCCTGATCAATCGCAAACTGCTTTAAAATTTCATTAAAGCTGCGTCCTTTCAACAATAATTCTCTTAAGCTCATAAAATCAGGGTTAATAATGTTTAACATTTAGTTGGTTATGAACTCTTATACCAATTTTAAGGCCACTTTTTATTTTATGCGATTTTAGCGGGAAAATGCAATTGTGTAAAAACAAAATCATAATATCGTGTTTACAGAATAGGTCAGCACCTGTATACAAAGTATTGCATATTATGAGTTCTGGCACACCAGGTTATGAGTAAACAAAGCGCCGGTATCTTGGTTTTCAGAATAATTGAAAATGCTTTACCTGAAATATTACTTGTGCACCCGGGTGGACCTTTTTATATGAGTAAAGATCTTGGAGTATGGTCTGTGCCAAAGGGTGAATTTGAAGAGACTGAGGACCCTCTGGAAGTTGCCAAAAGAGAATTCTATGAAGAAACAGGGAATAAAATTCTCTCACAAAACTTTAAAAAACTTAACCCGGTAAAAACAAAAGGTGGTAAAACCGTACATGCATGGGCCGTTGAGGAAAATTTTGACCAATGTTATGTATCTTCCAATACATTTGAATTGGAATGGCCTCCTAAATCTGGTAAAATTAAATTATTTCCTGAATGTGATAACGCAGCATGGTTTAATTTTAAGGAAGCAGAGGAAAAAATATTCCCTTATCAGAAACCATTAATTGAAGAACTTAAAATGATAATTAAAAATACCTGATATGTCAAACGGATTTTTTAATGTAATGATAGATGACCGGGTCACTTCTTTTGAGAAAGCACGGATTGTAGCAATTGAACCTTATGAATATGGAACAAAAATAATCCTTGAGGCCTCGCATACGGAAGAAGAACCAATCATCTATTTTACACCTGAAGATTATGAGAAGGTAATGTCTTCTTACCTGGGATAATTATTTTCCAACTTCAAGACCGATAGATCTGGCTATTAAGACCAGTTTATCAAGCCAGGTTTTTAACAGGAATTCTTTACCCTTGGGATATTTAACTGTAATCATAAACTCCCTGTATTCAACATCAGTCGCTTCCTGAAAATCATATTTGAAACTTGTATTCAAATATTTCCCAAAATCATAATCCAAAGCAAATGATGCTGCTTTAATAGTACCTGAGGTCCACTCCTCTTGCTCGTATAATTCAAGGACATTCTTTTCTGTCCGGCCCAGCAACACTGCTAAATCTTCTGCAGCAAGGCCCTGCGATAACGCAACCCGTTTAACAATTTTTCCGAAATGCATACGTATTCTCCTTTTCTAAACTCTCTGAACTTTTCTTAAACCCCTTTAATATTGTTCAGTTACTGTTGTTTACTGCAATATACGATTTTTATATCAATATTAAAAGTCATAGAAAAGGAAAAAGATACCTACATTACTTATACCCCACCATCTGCATTACTATCCAGGTAATTCAAAAAACTTTCCACAGCCAGGCGGTATCCATCCAAACCAAATCCTGTTAAAACTCCTTTACAGTTTTTGCCGGTAAGTGAAATATGTCTGAATTCTTCACGTGCATAAATATTTGAAATATGAACTTCAATTACAGGGGTTTTTATTGCTGCAATGGCATCCGCAATAGCTACCGAAGTATGGGTATAGCCGCCTGCATTAATTATTATACCATCATAGGAAAAACCGGTTTCATGCAGTTTATTAATTAATTCACCCTCAACATTACTCTGATAATAATCAATCTGTAAAATGCTGTACCTCGATCTGAGATCCTGCAGATATGTTTCAAAGCTACTGTCGCCATAAATTGATTTTTCGCGTACCCCTAATAAATTTAAGTTCGGGCCATTAATAATTTGTATTTTCATTAGTATATATTTATTTTTTATTGGCTATGAAGCTTGCATGAGCATATTCATTACGGTTTGTGAGCGGTATGCTCATGCAGGTTTCATCAGAAAAGTATTGAGTAATGAGACAACAGATAAGCAATCCTTTTATTTCATCTAAGTTAGTGAATGCATCATGTAAGTCAGTTGTATTTTCATTCAGATAATTTAAGTTATTCACCCAGGTAATTCTTTAAAGGTGAACAGACATGAAATAATCGTTATTAGATTTGCAAAGTAAACATTATAAAAACATCTCAACAAATTGGATTGGCAGTCAGGCATACGCGGGTTTCGTTCTTATCTCCGGTTAGAGCGTTCATTATCACCAAATACGGTTGATGCTTATTTAAGAGATGTTGATAAATTATATCAATTTACCGAAGTTTCAAACGGCCAAAATCCTGATTCAATTACCACTGCGGATCTCAAAGATTTTTTAATGTGGGTGAACCAGCTCGGCATGCTGCCTCCGACACAATCGCGGGTGCTATCGGGGATAAAAGCATTCTTTAAATTCCTGCTCCTGGAAGATCTGATTAAAACAGACCCCTCTGCCCTGCTTGAAAGCCCAAAACTTAGTCGGAAACTTCCTGACACTCTTAGTATCTATGATATTAATAATCTTATTGCCGCTATTGACTTATCAAAACCTGAAGGTATGCGGAATAAAACCATGCTTGAGGTACTATATGGATGTGGATTGCGGGTATCAGAACTAACCGGTCTTAAAATTTCAAACCTACACCTTGAAATTGAATTTATTAAAATTCTTGGTAAGGGTAATAAAGAAAGGCTTGTACCTATCGGCTCAGAAGCTATTAAATATTTAAAAATATGGCTTAAGGATGTCAGGGTGCATCTTTCTATAAAATCTGGTCATGAAGATTTCGTGTTTTTGAACAGGCGCGGATCCGCTCTGACACGGAATATGGTGTTTATAATAATCAAAGATCTGGCACGCAAAATCGGTTTAAAGAAAAAGATCAGTCCTCATACCTTCAGGCATTCATTTGCCACTCATCTGATTGAGGGCGGCGCAAACCTGCGCGCCGTGCAGGAAATGCTGGGACATGAAAGCATTACAACAACTGAAATATATACCCATCTTGACCGGGATTACCTTCGTGATACAATTATTCAATTTCATCCCAGAAGTTAGGTCGGATATTATTCCGTCGAACCGTGCCTGACGGATGGCGTCAATTGAACGAAAAACGCTTTCTCCTTATTAACTATCAGTTAGATTTTGCAGCTTCAGCAGGCCATTGGAAGGGGGTTGTCTATAGCTTTCTGAAGATATTTATATCCAAATTCCTGGAGCAACAAACGAACGTACTT
Source organism: Sphingobacteriaceae bacterium (assembly GCA_036402155.1). GTDB lineage: Bacteria > Bacteroidota > Bacteroidia > Sphingobacteriales > Sphingobacteriaceae > DASWTL01. Next base: position 19,981 of record DASWTL010000313.1, read on the forward strand.
TGCTGATGAATACCCCTAATTGCGCTTAAACATGGTATATAAACAGGATTTGTGTTGAAGATCATATTTTTTTGGGCATTTGATCATTATTTGCCTGCTAAGCGTAGGATACCTTTGAACAAGATAAAACAACTATTAATTCAAAGTAAAATGAAAAATTCAAACAATAACAAAAGCAGCATTCTAAGGAATTCTGTACGGGCTTTTGCACTTCTTATGGTTATGGCGATCGTCTCCTTTTCACAAGGCTTACAAGCTCAGTCTATTTACAAGATTTCAGCCGGATCTCAAATAAAAGTTTCAGGAACATCTAATCTGCATGATTGGAATATGCTTGCCAGCAGTTTCCAGTGCGAAGGAGATTTTACTGTAAAAAATGGACAGTTACAAGAAATCAGCTCTCTGAATTTTGCTTTGCCAGTAACCAACCTGAAAAGCAAAGAAGATCTGATGAATACCAGGGCTTATAAAACCTTAAAATCTGACCAGTTTAATAAGATAACCTTTAAGCTAACTGAAGCTACCCTTATGCCGCAGCAAAAGATTAAAGCTATCGGGATCTTAAATATTGCAGGTGTAGCAAAGCAGGTGGTATTACAAACCAGCTATATATTAAACTCTGATGGGGTGATTACCTGTAAAGGTTCAGAAACAATTAAAATGAGCGATTTTCAAATTAAGGCTCCAAGTTTCATGATGGGCGCTCTTAAAACCGGTAACGAAGTGATTATTGATATCCTTCTGAAACTAAAAAAATAAATAAACACAATCATTAAAAAATTAAAATCACAATAAAATGAAAACTAAAATCAATACCCTACTAAAAACCTCAGCACTTTTTCTTGCCTTTGCCGGATCAGGAAGTGTAATTGCACAAGACAGGGATTCAGCTCCAGAAAGAACCCAGGTTGCTAATGTGCGCCCCTATGATCAATCAGGCATTAACGTGTTTGAGGCACCAAAGGATACAAATGCTGTTTTTGAAAACCTCAGAATTAAATGGGGAGCTGGTTTTACACAGTCTTTTCAGGGCTTAAAGCATGAAAATACATCCGGCGGTCTATACAAAATGTCACCAGGATTTAATACTGCAAATGCCAACCTTTTTATGGATGTACAGCTTGCTGATGGTATACTTTTAAATTTAACCAGTTACCTGTCATCCCGTCACCATAACGAAACCTGGGTAAAAGGCGGTTTTATACAATTTGATAAACTTCCGTTCCAGGGACAAATATGGGAGGATATCATGAAGGTTACTACAATTAAAGTGGGCCATATGGAAATCAATTACGGTGATCAGCATTTCCGCAGATCTGATGGTGGCCATACACTTTACAACCCATTTGTTGAAAACTACATTATGGACGCTTTCACAACTGAAATAGGTGGAGAAATATTGGTTAGACACAGCGGATTGTTTGGATTATTAGGCGTATCAAATGGTATGATCAAAGGTAATATAGACAGCCTGGTACCAACACCACAGGATGACAATATCCACAAATCTCCCGCAGTATACCTGAAAGGAGGTTTCGACAAACAATTTGCTGAAAAGCTTCGTTTACGTGTTGCCGCCTCTTTTTACAACAATAACAGTTCAGGTGGTCAGACATTGTACTCTGGTGACAGGACAGGTTCTAATTACTTTGGAGCAATGGAAAAAGCAGGAGCTTCCGGATTCACTACCGGTCGTGTAAACCCAGGGTTCAGTAAAAAAGTACAGGCTTTACAATTAAACGGATTTGTTAAAGCAGGTGGCCTTGAATTGTTTGGTACTTATGAGACAGCCAAAGGAAGAACCAAAACTGAAGTTGATGAGAGAGAAGCAAGTCAGTATGCTATCGATGCGATTTACAGAATAGGAGTGCAAGAAAATCTATTTGTTGGCGTAAGATATAACTCATTAGACTACAGACCTGCTAATGTAACAGGAGCAGCTCCTATTACTTATACCCAGGATGTGAACGTTAACCGCTTAGCTTTTGGCGCGGGATGGTTCTTAACTAAAAACGTTCTTCTAAAAGGCGAATATGTTAAACAACAATATAAAGACCTTCCAGCCGCTGATTATCGTAATGGTGGTGAATTTAACGGATATGTTATACAAGCAGTTGTAGGTTTTTAAAATAAAAAATTTTTATAAAAAGCAGGTTATTCTATAACCTGCTTTTTTTACACCAGCTTCTCAGCTATGTACCTGTTTAAATTAACTTTATTCATCCTATCCTTTTTACTTTCAGGGTTTAATATACAAACCAACAACCCCAATGTAGTAAAATGGGTCATTAACAAAGGATGTTCATTAACAGTTGGAGGCAGTACTAATGTGAATAAGTTTAGCTGTGTGATTCGTAATTACAACAAGCCTGATACCCTTACTTTTTACAAAGGAAAACCATCGCAGCCAGTAAAAATGTCTGGTTTATTAAAGCTGGATGTCCGCAACTTTGATTGTCACAACCCAGTGATGACTGGTGATCTGCGGAAAACACTCAAAACTAAAGAATTTCCTCATCTATTGATCCGGTTTATTAGTTTAAACAGGTATCCTCACTACAAGGATCAAAGTGATATTGTAAAGGGCACAGTAACTATTGAACTTGCCGGAGTTACAAAACACTTCACTATTGATTATAAATTTATACATGACGAATCTGGTTCAATTATTCTTACCGGTAAAAGACGATTATTTTTTTCTGATTTTAACCTGGTTCCACCCAGTAAAATAGGTGGAATGATTAAAACAAATAATGAACTGAGTATTGAATTTAACCTTTGTGTTAAAACAATTTAAGTAGTATTAGGAAAGATTGCAAAACCTTCATAGGCCACTTACTACCGTATTAATTAAGAATATTATAAATAAATAGAATATCATGGACTCACAGAAGGATCCGGAGATACAAAGACTTTATCAATTAAATAAACACCAGTTATCTGACCTTCTTTTCATGGAAGAAGAATTAAGGTTTTTAAAAAGCATTTTAAATAAATATTTCAGCACAATAGTAAATGACGTGTATCTTAATAGGATCCCCCTTATCAGCAGTGAGCTTACTCAATTGGGTATGGTAAAATCTAATGTTGTTAAAGATATTTTATTACATCAACAAAATCTGGAGTCCGGAAATAACGATATATTAAAAAAAAGCACTCATTTTTTGAAGATTGAAAGCGACAGAATAGAGTATGAAATCCGCGATATTCATAAATGCTTCAGAAATATTAAAAAGGAGATATTTACAATATATAAAAATAGTTCCGCTAAGTGCCGGGAAGAAAAAAATTCTTAATATAGTAAAATGAAAAAAATTCTTTCTTCAGGACTTGTTGCCGGAATAGTTTTATTTATTATTAGTTACGGAGGACTTTATCTGGCTGTTCAATTTTTTCCAGCCTTATTTATCGAATACAACAATCCTTTATTTAATTCAACAGGCGACAGGGATGTTCTTTTTTATCTGCACGCATTTATTATAAGTTTCGCCTTGTCATGGTTCTGGGATCGTTTCAAAGGGTTATTTCATGGTTCATTCCTCATAAGAGGATTAGAATTCGGGTTAGTATATACCATTGTAGCATTAGTACCTGTAATGTGGATAACCTTTAGCGCTTTAGATGTTACTATATTGATGGTATCAAGCTGGCTTATTTATGGCTTTATTCAGGCAATAATATCCGGATTTATATTTGGTAAAATGAATCCCTGATACACTTTACGATTTGCTTATTTAAGGCTTCAGTTGCATTGTAAAGTTTTACTCATCCGGTATCAAAATTCAGCATCTTGTGTGATAGTGAGTGTCATGTTTGACATTTAGCCATAAAACCGCTAATTTTGTTACATACTCCTAACTATGGCTGAACCTATGCTTTCCAATAATGATAAGGAGAATTTTAAAATTATAACTACTTATATACCAAAAGAACTTCTGAATAAATTACCATTTGCCATTTACACCTGCAATGCGGATGGTTATATTGAATCATTTAATGATGCTGCTGTTGAGTTATGGGGAAGGTCACCTGAAATTGGCAAGGACCTTTGGTGCGGATCATGGAAGATAGTTAATGATGATGGCACATATCGTGAATTAACAGCTTATCCAATGGCCAGAACATTATGGGAGCGAACAAAAATAGAAGCTGAAGAGATATTGATAGAGCGGCCTGATGGAACCAGGCGCTATCTTATAGCTCATCCGGAGCCCATTTTCAATTCTTCCGGATCTCTAATAGGCGCTGTTAATACGCTTGTAGATATTACTGAACAAAAAAACAGCGAAGAGAAACATGCCATGTTAGCGGCAATAATTGAATCGTCTGTTGATGCTATTATTAGTAAAACTTTAAAAGGAATTATTACCAGCTGGAATATTGGAGCTGAACAGATATTTGGATATTCTGAAAGTGAAGTTATTGGAAAGCATATCTCTATTTTGATACCTCCCAACCGGATTCAGGAAGAGAATATCATTATAAACAACATTAAGAGCGGAAACCGGGTTGAACATTTTGAAACGATCCGGATAGCCAAAAATGGAAGAGAAATTCCAATTTCTTTAACCGTATCACCAATAAAAAATAGCCGTGGACAAATAATAGGAGCTTCGAAGATTGCACGTGATATAACTATTCAAAATGAAGCCAGGCAAAAACTACACTTGTATAATAAACAGCTGGAGAAGATAAATTCTTATAAAGATGAATTTATAGGAATGGCTAGCCATGAGTTGAAAACGCCTTTAACAAGTGTTAATTTATACCTGCAGATGCTGCAGCGGTCTGAAACAAATGAACAGAATAAAAAATTCATAACTCAATCGGTAAGCCAGTTGAATAAGCTTAATTGCCTGGTATCGGACCTTCTGGATGTTTCAAAAATTCAGTCAGGGAAGCTTTTGTTAAGGCCAGCTTCTTTCGAAGTTAATGAGTTGATTTATGAAGTTGCTAAAATCATGCAAGAGACTAATAATTCTCATTTTATTGAAATCGAAAATGACTTAACAAACAGGAAATTTATTATTGCCGATAAACATCGTTTGGAGCAGGTTATGATCAATTTGCTTACAAATGCCATTAAATATTCACCTAACTCTGATCGGATAGTTGTCAGCGTAATTGATAAAGTTGAGAAAATTAAGATATCGATTACGGATTTTGGAATTGGAGTACCGGAAGATCAGCAAGAGAAAATTTTTACGCGCTTTTACCGTATTGAAGAATTAGGACCCTCCTATTCTGGACTTGGCATTGGTTTATATATATCGTCTGAAATCATTACAAGCCATGGAGGACACTTATGGGTTGAAAGTATTCCGGGCAAGGGATCAACGTTCTCCTTTGAAATACCCATTACTCAATAATATTATTAGAATGCATTATCCGGCGAAGAAGCCTTTTTCCCCTGCTTTGTATAGCGGGACTTCCATCACGCATCAGGAATTCAATTTGAGCATTTAGTTCCTCTTTGATCCATCTGTTTCTGCGCTGAAGTAAATATAAAACATCCATACAATTCGCTTTTACAGCAACGGGGCTCTCTCCTGCTAACCAATCAAAAGTGGTTTCAACAATCTGATCAAAAATGTGCTCTGCATTTTCAGGAACAAACTCTGAATTTTTCAAGCATAGCATCATGATTTTGGTAAAGTGCCGCTGACAACCCGGATTAGATTGTTGGGGATATAGGTTAAAAAATTGATCAGTGTATGGTAAAAACTTAGCGGGGTAAAGAATCAAAATAGTTTCCAGCAGCCATGCAGACCGGAACGCTGCAGAGGGGTGTTTTGCAGATATCGTAAGTTCTAATAACTCACCTACTAAAAAATCGGAACCGGCACTTTCAGCCAGACCGATGATTTCAGATTTGGTAATTTTGTTTTCAAACGTTTTTAAAAGATAATGTTTGTCTTTCACTTTCAAATTCTGACTCGAGAAAATGGTGCTCTAAGTTCTTGCTGATGCTGGTGACTGCCAATTAAAACTGGTATAATGTAAAATTGAACTTCACAAAACCGGCCCTAATTCTTGTGAAGAATAGGGCCGGTAAAGTTATCACTAAAAATGAAAGATATCAATCATAATCAGACAATCTTACAGCAAATACGCATCTGTTATCCGATCCGTAAACATTGGTTTCATATTCAGTTAAACACCAGAGATAACCGGTACTGCTTTCATAATACAGATCCTCAGATCCGTGTGGCCAGCGGTATCGTGTACCTAATGAAGCTCCGTCATTATATCTTACCAGCCTGGCCGTAGATCCTTCATATGAACTGTTTCCGGTAGTTGTCATAAATGTCTGTGTTCCTTTTCTGTAGACGCCCTGTACACGAAATACAGGTGTGCCAGTATTATCAATTGGATTAACGGTTGATGGCGTACCCGTACTAATTTGTCCGCCTGTATCTAGTGCATAACCGGTAACCTTTGGAGAGCCTGAAGTAAGATACTGTCCGAACCATAAGCGTGTTCCCTCCCCCAGCTCAACACATGAATATGGTGCGGCCCCGGTCAGGCTATACCAACCGGTTTCCGGAAGTATATATCCATAATTAAATGCCTGAAGCGTACCGTTGCTCATTTTTCCAATCTGACTACTGCTGTCAGAAGATACGGCTATAAAGTTATTCAGATCAAAAACCCGTACTCCACGTCCGGTATCTGCCACGTAAATTTTATTGTTGTAAAAAGCTACCCCTCCGGCATGGATTGTTACAGCTGCATACAGGTCGCCCTGCGTGTAAGGATTGGTCGATTGAGGGAAAGTATCAAACAACAGAGAATTGCTCATATTGGCTTTGTTTTGTACTAGCAGGATGTGCCGGTAGGTAATATTACTCATATCAGTTACATCGGCTATTGCTATTCTAACTCCTTTATGCTGGTTATGAACATCTGTAAACGAGTCGTTAGGGTCAGGTCCAACACCATACCATGTTGTTAATATGTATTTTCTGTTACCCCAGGTAAACCCTGCTATCCCCTGAGGGCGCCAGTCCCTGGTTTGTTCATCTCCCGGATTCCATTTAAAGCCTTTCACACGGTTTGCTGTGGGGATATTAAAACCATACACAGAGGCATATCCACTGGAAGTAGCGTCTCTGTTATAAGTTAACTGAGATGGATTTAAAAATCCATAGGAAGACAGTGAGCTTACGAAGCTGCTTTCGTCGGTATAGGTTACTGACGATGTTAAACCAGCAGTTTTTGAATGTGGAGCACTATCATCAGCGGGATTTTGGGTGTCATTTTTCGAACACCCCACAAAAAAGGTGACAATCGTAATTGCCACGAATGTGATTTTTTTCATAATCTAATTAGTTGGTTTAAAGTGGTATATAACGAAAGTGGTTGTTTTATGGCAGAAAAGCAAACGAAAGTTAAAATATTTTATAAGAGGAGAAAAAACCTCTTTCAAGCCATTATTTAACTATTTTACTAGCCATTCTCAAGATCTAGCACTTATGTTATATTTTTTTCTGTTTTGATTAACTGATTAAACAATAGTAAAATCGAAATAAATCGTAAGTATTCGGCATTTTACATCTCAAGTCGAAATGACATTAGGCTTATAAGAACCCCTTTTAACAGTTCGTCAAAATCCGTACCTTTGCACCTCATTATTTTTTTATGATCACGGTATCCAATCTATCTTTACGTTACGGAAAACGCACTCTTTTTGAAGATGTTAATCTTAAATTCACTCCAGGTAACTGCTATGGTGTTATTGGTGCCAACGGTGCAGGAAAATCAACTTTTCTAAAAATTTTATCAGGAGAGATTGATCCTTCAACCGGATCTGTAAGTTTTACTCCAGGTGAACGTATGGCGGTACTGAACCAGAATCATTATGCTTTTGATGAATTTCCTGTTATTGAAACTGTATTAATGGGACATAAAGAGCTATATAATGTGATGAAGGAAAAAGATGCCCTTTATGCAAAAGAGGATTTCACCGAAAAGGATGGTGAGCGGGCAGGTGAATTGGAAACGATTTTTGCCGAGATGGATGGATGGAATGCAGAAAATAATGCTGCTACTTTGCTAAGTAATCTCGGAATTAAAGAAGATCTGCATTATAAATTACTAAAAGAGCTTGATGGTAACCAGAAAGTAAGGGTGTTGCTTGCTCAGGCTTTATTCGGAAACCCGGATATCTTACTTTTAGATGAGCCTACCAATGATCTTGATATTAATACCATTTCGTGGCTTGAAGATTTTCTTGCCGGATATGAGGCGATAGTCCTGGTAGTATCTCACGACCGTCACTTTCTTGATGCTGTTTGTACACATATTGTGGATATTGATTTTGGCAAAATGAATATTTACACTGGAAACTATACATTCTGGTATGAATCAAGCCAGCTTGCATTGCGTCAGCGTTCCGATCAGAATAAAAAATTAGAAGATAAGGTTAAAGAGCTCCAGGACTTTATCAGGAGGTTTAGTGCGAATGCCTCAAAATCAAAACAGGCAACAAGCCGGAAGAAAGCCCTTGACAAGATCAACCTGGAAGAAATTAAACCTTCAAACCGTAAATATCCTGCTATACTTTTCAATAACATCAGCCGTGAGGCAGGCGATCAGATCTTACAGGCAGATAAACTGAGAAAAGAACAGAATGGTGAATTGTTATTCTCTGATATCAGCTTTATGGTAAACAAAGGGGATAAAATCGCGGTCTTATCTGAAAACAGCCTGGCAACTACTGCATTTTACGATGTTCTGACAGGTCGGGATAAAAATTACAGCGGGGAATTTAAATGGGGGATTACGATCAATATAGCCGATATCCCAAATGACAGCTCATCTTATTTTGCCGGTAAGGATATGAACCTGATCGATTGGCTTCGTGAATATTCTGAGGGCGACAAAGATGAACAGTTTATCAGGAGCTTTCTTGGAAGAATGTTATTTTCCGGCGAAGAGGTTTTAAAGAAATCAAATGTTCTTTCGGGAGGTGAAAAGATGCGTTGCATGTTCTCCAGGATGATGCTTCAGCAAGCCAATGTATTATTACTTGATGAGCCAACCAATCACCTTGACCTGGAATCGATTACCGCTCTTAACAATGGCATGAAAGATTTTAAAGGCACTATTTTATTTACCTCACGAGATCATGAGCTTACGCATACCGTTGCCAACAGAATTATTGAAATAACCCCGGGAGGTATTATAGATAAGCTGATGACATATGACGAATATATCAAAAGTGACTCTGTAAAGCAACAACGGGAAGAGTTATATTCACTAGCCTGAATTCTTGATCAGTATTTTGGGTTACCTAAAGCAGATATTTAGTTGCTTTAAGAGGTCTTATCTAAATGTTTCCTTAAATCAGAAAAACGGGAAAACCTGGTTAACTGAAACTCCATGATCTGATAAAATAACAGGTGCTACGTATTCAATAAATTATAGCATGAACCTGAAAGGGACCCTTCACATGGAAACAAATCAGTTATAGCCATGTTGAGCTATGGAGCAAAATTAATGGATTTTTTTTTAATTTTTTGTAAGCAGGGATATAATGCCCCGTGTAAAAATCATATTTTATTTCAATTATTATTTTCTTTCCTTTGCAACAATACGACTCCGTAGCTCAGTTGGTAGAGCAACAGACTCTTAATCTGTGGGTCCTGAGTTCGAGCCTCAGCGGGGTCACCAAAATACGTTAATCAGTATAAACAATTCTGTGTTAACTATTGAGCTTCCTCTGCAAACATTTGACTTGCCATTTTCTTATCATTTCCATAAACATCCTCTCTGAAATTCAGTAGCCCATCCCGGCTTACCCATGCAGTAAAATAAGTGATCACAACAGGTAATTGCTCTTTTAATAAAACCCATTTTTCGCTGCCGGAATTCATTGAATCATATATTCGTCCGGTTGTCCATTCGGGTTGATCCCGGAGCAGATATTCTGCCAGTTTCCCTGCATCTTCCAACCGGATACATCCATGACTGAACGCTCGTTTCTGATTTTGAAATAAAGATTTTACAGGTGTGTCGTGCATGTAAATATTATAGCTATTGGGGAAAACAAACTTAACTTTTCCTAATGCATTACCTCCTCCGGGCCGTTGACGGATAACCGGTAATCCATCAAGATATCCCGTTTGTTCCATATTATGTTTATTCAGATAATTTGGATTTTTGCTTAATGCAGGTAATATTTCATTTCTGACAATACTTGGAGGTACGTTCCAATACGGGCTGAAGACAATATATTTTAAAACATCGTTGAAAATAACAGTTTTATTGGCTGATTTTCCCACCACAATATTCATATCAAATACCTTCTTTGAATTTTCAAAAACATGCAGTTTAAAGTCAGGAATATTAATCAGGATCCCATCTCTATCTGATTCGGCGGGCATCCAGCGCATCCGTTCCATATTGATAAGCATTTGTTTAATCCTTTCTTCTAACGGAACATTTAACTCCCTGATCAGATCGGCATTTATTTCAGGTTCCTGCTTACATCCTAGTCGCCTTTGGGCCTGTGTTACTGCGCTCACTAATTCTTCAGTAAAAATTAATGAGGTATCAACTCCTGAATAATCGCCCAGAGCTTTGAGGCGGAGTTTTACCTGTTTAATCACTAATGCGGAGTCACCTGGCTGATAAGATTTTCTTTTCCCAGGTAAAATATCATTCCATTTCGGTTCTTTCCGGATCTCAAAATAACGCTTCAACTGATTGTTCATCAGCTTGTATTGTTTATTAACCGGCTCCCAGGTATCTATATTTCGGCCTTTTCCGGCAACCAGAGAATCTAACAGTTTCAATGCATCTACTTTTTTTCTGGGAATGTACCATTGAAGTTCTTCAGGTTGAAGTTTGCCTGCATATGCATATTCTACGTAATTAAAAAAGTGTTCCGTAAGTTGCAGTTCCGTTTTAATAATTTCGCTTGCGGGCATTTCTACCGTGGAATCATCGGCCAGAAACACCTCCATCTTTTCATGTAAGTGTTTATCTGAAAGAGAACTGTCTTTTGAAAAATTAATGTAAGTATTATGAAGGTTCCAGAACGATCTGGTTTGTTCAGATAGTCCGATGTTGCTAAACCAGGCGAACTGAAAATTTCTTGTATTGTAAAAGCTTCTGATCCTTTTTGCAGCTTTATTAGAGAGTTTTTGATCAGTTATAAAGCTTTCCAACTTAATACTATCAAGAAAAAGTTCAGAAAATGAGTTAGCAGGTGTAATGGTGGTATCCGGTTTTTCTACTAATTTACTGGTGTTTCCCCTGCAGCTTGAATAGCAGATAGAAATCAATAAAAATCCAACCAATATAATCCTCACAAAGCGCATTCTTTAAACTGGTGTGAACACCGTTAATCAAAGGTATTCTTTATAAGGTTTTATAATATGATTGCAATCAACGTACAAGGTGATATTGGTCACTGAACTATTAATTCAATAACTAATACCCGGTTACCTTGTTCCAAACTTATAAACCGTAACCTGTTTATAGGTTTCACCGGGTCTTAAAATAGTATTAGGAAAAGAAGGCTGATTCGGACTATCTGGAAAATGCTGTGCTTCGAGACAAACAGCGCCATGTTTTATGTATTTTCTGTCGGCTTTAGTATCCTTCAGTGTCCCATCCAGATTGTTTGCAGAATAAAACTGCAAGCCGGGCTCTGTAGTGAATACCTCCATGTATCTTCCGCTTTCCGGATCATACAGTGAAGCTGCTGCTGCACCCTCATCGGGCTTAATCAGAATATAATTATGATCATAACCACCTTTCACTTTATCAATATCCTGGCCAATGGGTTTGGCATTGGTAAAATCCATACCACTCCCCTTTACATCAATTATACCGGTAGGAATAGATGTTTCATCTACTTCCAGATACTTTTCTGCATTAATTTTAAGTATATGGTTTAATATAGTTTGTTGCTTCTCTGCTGAAAGGTTAAAGTAACTATGATTAGTTAGGTTAATTGGGGTTGGCTTGTCGGTAACTGCTTTATATTCCATCCGGAATTCATTATTTTCCGTTAATGTGTAAATAATATCTACCAGAAGATTACCTGGATAGCCCTCCTCTCCATCCGGACTTAAATAACTCATTTGTAATTGATTATTACCAAGCACATTAGCTTTCCATATCACTTTGTCAAATCCCTTAATTCCGCCATGAAGGGCATTCCCATTATTATTGGCCGCAAGCATATATGTTTTGCCATCTAATGTAAAGCTGGCATTAGCAATTCTATTACAGAAACGTCCTACTAAAGATCCAAAATATGGGTTTGAATCCTGAAGAAACCCATCCAAGGATTTAAATCCAAGAACTACATCACCAAAATTTCCATATTTATCAGGTGTTATGATTTCTGAAACAGTGGCGCCATAATTTAATATACTTACACGCATACCGTTCGAATTGGTAATAGTATATTGAACAACCGGATCATTGTTAATTGATCCAATACCTTTCTCAGTAATACTGAACATCTGTTTTATGTATTAGTAAAAGTTGGTTTGAAGAAAATGATTTTTTTCTTAAATAATTATAAAAAATTAGCCGGATAACGGTTTTTATCCGGCTAATTTAAGAGTATTATAGAATAATATCACTCGCATCAGGACGCTGGTTCATTAGGGATGGTAAATTTAAATATCGTTCCGGACCCAATCTCACTTTCAACAGCTATGCTTCCTCCGTGTTGGGTGACAAAGTCCCGTACCAAAAGCAATCCTAAGCCACTTCCCTGCTCTTTATTTGTACCAGAACTGGTTGGCCCGGATTGCTTGAATAAGCGCTCCTTTATTTCTTCGGTCATTCCAATACCGCTGTCTTTAACACATACTTCAACCATGGTATCCTGAGGTTGGGCGGTTAAAGTAACACATCCGCCATGAGGGGTGTATTTAATTGCATTCGTTACCACATTTTGTACAATAGAACGCAGCATAAGTGAATCGGCATTTACATAAATATTTTCCGGAATATTATTTTCCAGAATTATTTTCTTTTGAGCCGCGTTTGTTCTTAACAACTCGATAGATTCATCCATTCCCTTAAGAAGATGAATTTTTTCAGGGTTAAATGTTGTTTTTTCGCGCTGTTTTTTAGCCCAGTCTACTAATTCATTTAATTGATTCAGTATTTTATTAGAAGTTCTGTTAATAATTTCAGAGAGCTGTTTAAGCTCTCTCATATTAAGTTTTTCAATATTTCGGTTAAGCTTTTCTGAAGAAGCTAATAATGCCGTTAACGGGTTACGAAGATCATGAGAAATTACGGAAAGGAATTTATCTTTAGACAAGTTCAGATCTCTGAGATCATGGTTTAGTTTTTCAAGTTCTAAAGTCCGGTCGCGAACACGATTTTCAAGGTCACTGTTCAATTGCATCAGATCTTCATTGATCACTCTTAGTTCTTCCTCTCTTTGCTTTAAAAGCTGATTCTTTCTATATAGCTCAGCAAAAACAGCCACTTTAGACCGTAAAATCTGTGGATTAACCGGTTTTCTGATATAATCAACAGCTCCTGTTTCATATCCCTTAAACATGGCCGCCTCTTCATAATCCTGGCCGGTAATAAAGATGATAGGTATCTGCTTAAACTTTTCTCTCTGATAGATTAATTCAGCAGTTTCATACCCGTCCATAATTGGCATTTTAACGTCAAGCAGGATCAGGGAAAAATCATCTTCTTTCAATAAAATCTTTAAGGCCTCTTTCCCTGATGTTGCTTTTGAAAATGAGTACCCATCTTGTTCAAGAACAACTTCCATCGACATTAAGTTATCAGGCCTGTCGTCAACCAGCAATATTTTTACAATTTTATCATTTTTCTTCACCTGCACTCAAATATTAATAGTTTACTTAATATAAATGGTCCTCACCCACTATTTATACAACCAGACACGCATTAATGACAGTAACTGATCTGTCTTTACTGGTTTGGTTATATAATCTGAAGCACCTGAAGCTATACATTTTTGTCTGTCGCCAATCATTGCTTTTGCTGTAACCGCAATAATTGGAAGATATTTACTCGTATGTTCCTTTCTGATCAGCTTAATAGTCTCATAGCCATCCATTTCCGGCATCATAATATCCATCAGAACAATATCTATTTCTTTATCATCATTCAGAATTTCTAATGCTTCCCTGCCACTTTCAGCTGTAATTACATTTAAATGCGACCTTTCAAAGGCTGCAGTCAATGCAAACAGATTTCTCACATCATCATCAACAACAAGTACTTTTTTTCCATCTAAAATATCACCATTACTTCTGGAATTGACCAATAGATTTAATTTATCTGAAGAAAGGCGTTTGGAATCCAAATGCAGCAGAACTGAAACCTCTTCAAGAATCTTTCCATCAGAATCAGGTGTTTTAGTTATTATTTTATGAGGAATTCTCTTAAAATAAAGCACCTCATCTTCGGCAACGGGTTTATCTGCATACATCAACACCGATGTTTCATGCTTTTGGGATTTCAGACTACTAACTACTCCTTTAATATCCGGCAAGTCATAATCAATAAGTAAACAATCAAAATTACCACTCTTTAGTAATGATATTCCTTTTTTTGCTGAAGATGTTGCGGTTATATCAACGCCGTCATTATGAAGTAAGTCTTTAAGCTTTTCAAGTTCAACCTCATCTTTATCCATCATTAATACCTTTCTAACTTTTCGGTCATTAAAGGCAATAATCCCTGACATTAATTCATCCAGTGCTTTGTTTGACAAGGGCTTCAAATGAAAACTCTTTGCACCATACTGCATAGCCATTGCCCGGTTATCTTCACCGGAAATTAAATGGATAGGAATATGCCGCATGTTTATATTATCCTTAAGAAGCCGCAAAACTTTCCATCCATTTGATTCAGGCATATTTACATCAAGTGTAATAGCAATAGGATGATAGTTCTGGATAGCTTCAAAGATCTCTCCATAAGTACCGGCAACAACTGCCTTCATACCAAAGTCATGCGCTTTATCAATCATTATCTTCAGGAATCGAAGATCATCTTCAATAATAAGAAGAACCTTATCACCGGCCTGGATATGATGTCGGTCATCATCAAAAGCGTCGGTATTTTCACTGAGAAGCTGCTTCGTATTGTTAATAGTGAATGTGTCTTTTGAAAGGTCAGCGATAGTCTTTGTTCTTTCCTTATATTTTAAGGGAATGTAAAGTGTAAAAGAGCTGCCCTTGCCAAGCTCACTTTCAACAGTGATCGTTCCGTCTAATAATTCGGCGAAACCTTTACTAATAGATAAGCCTAAACCTGTGCCACCGTATTTACGACTGGTCGAACCTTCGGCCTGCTGGAATGCTTCGAAAATGATACTCTGAGTCTTTTTAGAAATACCTATTCCTGTGTCCTGAATAGTGAATGCAATAACAGATTCTTTGCCGGGTAAAATATGAAGTTTGCTTTCATCCGGTTTATAAGCATGTAATTTAACACCACCTTTTTCTGTGAATTTGAACGCATTTGAAAGGAGGTTCTTCAGGATCTGGTTTAATCGCTGAATATCTGTTTCCATCACTTCCGGAAGATCCTCATCAATAATAATCTCAAAATTCAGATTCTTACTTTCGGCTATTGGCTTAAATGTAGATTCAACCAGGGAAGCTATTTCACGGAAGCTTACAGGCATAATATCTGCAGATATTACACCGGATTCTATTTTAGAAAGATCGAGAATATCGTTGATCAACTGAATTAGATCATCACCACATGAATGAATGGTTTTTGCGTATCTAATCTGTTTCTCAGTTAAGTTACCATCATGATTCTCAAATAACTGCTGAGCCAGAATAAGTAAACTGTTAAGCGGCGTTCTTAACTCATGAGACATGTTAGCAAGGAACTCCGACTTATATTTTGAAGTTAAAGTGAGCTGTTCTGCCTTTTCCTCAAGAGACCTTCTGGCTTCTTCAACCTCCTTATTGATTTGCTCCACCTCTTCCTTTTGTTTTTCGAGCAATTGGGCTTTATCATGGAGTTCATCATTTGCTCTGCGTAACTCTTCCTGCTGTGAAGATAACTCTCCAGCTAATGATTGTGATTGTGTTAATAATTCTTCTGTACGGGTATTGGTTTCAATATTATTCAATACAATACCGATACTTTCTGTCAGCTGATCAAGAAAGTCAAGGTGAGTTGTGCTAAAACTATCAAAAGAAGCCAGCTCAATAACCGCTTTAATATTATTTTCAAATAATACCGGTAAGATCACCAGATCAAGTGGCGGAGCGTTTCCAATACCGGAGCTTATACGAAGATAATCACCAGGAACATTGGATAGCAGGATGCGTTCTTTATCTAAAGCACATTGTCCAACCAGACCTTCTCCGAGTGAAAATTCCTTATTAATATTTCTTCGTCCTTTTTGGGCATAACCGGCAAACAATTTCAGTTTGGATTCTTCATTATCCTCGGCTTGTTCCAGGATATAAAATGCACCATAACGTGCATTTACTACCTGGGCAAGCTCAGACAGAATTTTATTTGCCACCGTGTTGGTATCACGCTGACCCTGAAGCATTTGAGCAAACTTAGCAAGATTGGATTTTAACCAGTCCTGCTCGTGGTTACGAAGCGTTGTACCCTTCAGGTTGGCAATCATCTGGTTAATGGTATCTTTCAACGCTTCAAGCTCCCCTTTGGCTTCCACGCGGATAGTCCGGGTAAGGTCACCCTTGGTTACCGCCGATGCCACCTCCGAAATGGAACGTACCTGAACGGTAAGATTTTGAGCCAGCTGGTTTACGTTTTCTGTAAGATCCTTCCATGTTCCAGACGCACCCGGTACACTTGCCTGGCCACCCAAACGTCCCTGCACACCCACCTCACGGGCAACCGTTGTTACCTGATCAGCAAATACCGCCAGGGTGTCAATCATCTCATTAATTGTTTCTGTTAACTGGTAAACCTCTCCCAATGCGTTAATGGATAGTTTTTGCTTCAGGTTACCATTAGCTACTGACGTTACAACCTTTGCAATTCCCCGCACCTGACTGGTCAGGTTGGACGCCATATTATTTACTGAGTCCGTTAAATCTTTCCATGTTCCGGCCACACCAGGTACGAAAGCCTGGCCTCCCAGTCTACCCTCCGTTCCTACCTCCCGGGCCACACGTGTTACCTCGGATGCAAATGAGTTCAGCTGATCCACCATCGTATTAATGGTGTTCTTCAGATCCATCATCTCCCCTTTCACATCGATGATTACCGTTTTAGATAAGTCTCCGCTGGCCACTGCCTTGGTTACCTCGGCAATGTTACGCACCTGCGATGTAAGGTTGGACGACATCTGATTTACCGAGTCAGTTAAATCTTTCCATGTTCCTGCAACACCTGGCACAAAAGCCTGCCCACCAAGGTTACCATCCGTTCCCACCTCCCTGGCCACACGCGTTACCTCCGATGCAAAGCCCCGAAGCTGATCCACCATTGTGTTAATGGTCTCTTTCAGCTGAAGGATCTCACCACGTACGTCTACCGTAATTTTCTTTGATAAGTCACCATTTGCTACCGCTATGGATACATCTGCAATGTTCCTTAACTGTGCAGTCAGGTTCTTAGCCATTTTATTTACCGAGTCCGTCAAATCTTTCCAGGTTCCATCTACTCCCGGCACGTTTGCCTGACCTCCAAGCTGTCCCTCAGAACCTACCTCCCGCGCCACACGGGTTACCTCAGATGCAAAGCCCCGAAGCTGATCCACCATCGTGTTGATGGTGTCCTTAAGCTCCAAAAGCTCACCTTTGGCGTTTACTGTAATTTTCCTGGAAAGGTCGCCTTTTGCGACCGCTGTTGTTACTTCGGCGATGTTACGTACCTGTGAAGTAAGGTTATCCGCCATTTTATTTACCGAGTCAGTTAAATCTTTCCACGTTCCACCTACTCCGGGAACGTTCGCCTGCCCACCTAACTGTCCTTCTGAACCCACCTCACGGGCAACACGGGTTACCTCCGAACCAAAAGAGTTCAGCTGATCCACCATCGTATTGATGGTATTTTTAAGCTCAAGCATCTCCCCGTTAACATCCACGGTGATCTTTTTCGATAAGTCACCTTTTGCCACTGCTGTTGTTACTTCGGCTATATTACGCACCTGGCCAGTTAAGTTACCCGCCATCTGGTTTACTGAATCTGTTAAATCTTTCCATGTACCACCAACTCCGGGTACATTTGCCTGACCACCCAACTGACCTTCAGAACCTACCTCCCGGGCCACACGGGTTACCTCAGATGAGAAGGAGTTCAGCTGATCCACCATCGTGTTAATGGTATCCTTAAGCTCCAGAAGCTCCCCCTTGGCATCTACCGTAATTTTGCGGGAAAGGTCGCCCTTGGCCACCGCAGTAGTCACATCGGCAATATTTCGTACCTGTCCGGTCAGGTTACTACCCATCTGGTTTACCGAATCCGTCAGGTCTTTCCAAACCCCACCAACGCCTTTCACCTTGGCCTGACCACCCAGCTGGCCTTCTGTACCCACCTCGAGTGCCACACGGGTTACCTCAGAAGCAAAGGAGTTCAGCTGATCCACCATGGTGTTGATGGTTTTCTTCAATTCAAGCATTTCCCCCTTTACGTCTACCGTGATCTTCTTGGAAAGGTCACCATTAGCTACCGCAGTTGTTACACCGGCAATATTCCGCACCTGGGATGTCAGATTACCGGCCATTCGGTTTACCGAGTCTGTTAAGTCTTTCCATGTTCCCGCAACACCGGGTACTTTAGCCTGCCCACCCAGCTTACCTTCAGTACCTACCTCAAGTGCCACACGTGTTACCTCAGATGAAAACGAGTTCAGCTGATCCACCATGGTATTTATCGTATTTTTTAGCTCCAGAATTTCACCTTTAGCCTCTACGGTGATTTTTCTGGACAAATCACCTTTCGCCACTGCGGTAGTTACTGTTGCCACATTCCGCACCTGCGCTGTAAGGTTACCGGCCATTTGGTTTACTGAGTCTGTAAGTTCTTCCCAAACACCTGCAACACCTTTGATCTTTGCCTGTTCACCAAGCTTCCCCTCAGAACCTACCTGACGGGCTACCCGTGTTACTTCCATTGAGAACAGACGCAACTGGCCAACCATCTGATTGGATTCTTTAGCTATACGGAGAAATTCACCCTTTAGGGGCTGCCCATGTATTTCTAAAGGAATTTGCCGTGATAAATCGCCTTTTGCCACCGAATTAATCATCCCCGCAATCTCTATTGTCGGGAATGTAAGATCGGTAATCAGGTTATTCAGTGAGGTTACGCCTACTTCCCACTCCCCTTTCGCTTCAGGCATGTGGATTCTTTTTGACAGATTTCCCTTCTTGCCTATCACCTTTTCTGCAGTGCAGATCTCGGTAATCAGGCGTTCATTCATATCAATAATATCATTCAATACCTCACACACTCTACCGCCAATACCTGCCTGAGTTACAGGCATTCTGACATTGAGTTTGCCGCTTTTTATTAGTGAAAGAACATTGAGTAATTCTTTCAAATCAAGGGATTCATCTTCTGATATTCGGGGTTTTGAAGTTTTCTTTATTGGTTTAGCAATAACTTCTTTTTCCATGTATGCTTTTTTAAATAGTATGTAGTTCGATAGTATAGGTGACGTTAATCATATAGATAGCAGTAAATTTAATGATCTTTTTGAAACATCAAAATGTTCAACTAGTAAAATAAATGTTCTGAAAAAAAAAATTCAATCCTATAATGTAGTTATAGGCTTTTTGTTTTAGCAATACTTACATTCTTTGTTATTTTTATTTATGCTTCAGCTATCGATGCATAAATTAATCTATTCAATTCTAACAGAATTAACGTTTCGCTTTTAAAGAAAGGTATCTGTCAATGAAATTATATGGTGCATGGCACATAGAATTAATATCCGGGAATTAAGGCTTCGGGTATCGGTTAATTTCTAAATGTTATCCTGTTACCGGGAACTATGCTTCTTCAGCTTCCATATCGGCAATATATTGATGGATACGGTGAATCAAAATATCTAATTGCTGACCACTGGTATTTAACATGGATATATATTCTTCAAGTTCATGCTGAGTCATATTATTCTCTAATAGCTTAGTTAAACCCAAAATGGATGATAATGGTCTCCTGACTTCATGCGAGCTGATTCTGGCAATTTCACGAAGTGTTTTATTTTTCCTTAATATTATGCGCTCATTCTCTTTACGCTCTGTAATTACAGTCTGGATAGCTATATAGCCTGTTTGCATAGTGATTGGATCATCATAAGGAGTTGCATCTACCTGTACCCAAAAGGGCTTGCCTGACTTTGTATAATTTATCATTTCTACAGAAAACTCTTCATGATTTACAACACAGGCATCAGTTTTTTCAAATATTTTGTGATCTGTGCATTCACCTGATAAAAAACTTCTGGGTCTTTTGCCTAATATTTCAGATAACGTATATCCTGTATATTTTTCGAAAGCCCGATTTACCCACATAACGCGATTTTCGACATCAGTTATTAAAACCAGGTTATTTACATTAGTGGCTACTATGGAAAGACGCTGTAGTTCGCGCATAGCATGTTTCTGAACATCAATATCCTGTATTAGACCAATCATTCGAAATGGCAAACCATTATCATCATATAATAACATCCCTCTATCGAAAACATATTTGTAAGAGTTATCAGCACACCTGAAACGATATTCGCTCTCCCAATTACTGATTTGTTCTCTTATTGCTTTATCTAATGATTGCCTTACTGCAGGCAAATCATCCGGATGAACCATTTCATTCCACCACGCGATAGTTGTTTTCTCAAATGGGTGCCCAAACGTAGCAGCAAGGGCCTCGTTCCAGCTGATTTCACCGGCTATTAGATCAGAATCCCAAATGATATCATTAGTTGCCTTTGAGATCAGCTCATACCTGTCATACTTATTTTGAAGGTTTACAGATGTTTTTATCAAATGTCTTAATGAAACAGTATCCGTTTCCTCAGTCTCAAACATACCCGGCTCAAGAACCAATGGTTCAGTACTTTCAGGCAGAGTGAAAAAAATGGTAGTTCCTTGCTCCAATATGCTATCTACCCATATTCTTCCATTATTTTTTTCGATAAATTCTTTACAAATTTTTAAACCAAGTCCTGTGCCTTTTTCTTTATTCAAACCCTGAGTTGTAAAAAAATTATCCTGAAATAACTTATCCAGTTTATCTTGTGGAATTCCAATACCTGAATCCTTCACAGAGATGGTTAATTCGCCATTACATTTAGTACAGGTAATCGTAATACTTCCCTTTTTAGGTGTAAATTTAATAGCATTGCCAATCAAGTTTCGGATGATCGTCTTTGTCATTTCATAATCAGCATAAGCTATGCATTCATAATCTACCTGATTGATAATATGCAAATCCTTGGTATTGAATAACTTATTGAAGTGAAAGAGCGCTTCATCTGTGATTCTAGCTAATGAGATTGTTTTTGGATGTGTTTTAAAACCATGAAGTTGAGTTTTAGCCCAGGCCAGCAAGTTATCAAGCAAAAGATTGTTTGTCCCTATATCCTTACTTATTTCCTTGAAAAAATAACCAACCTCTTCTTTAGACATCATGCCATCTTCATAGACATCCATCATACTTTTCATGGATGCAAAAGGACTTCTGAGGTCATGAGCAATAACTGAGAACAGCTTATCTTTTATATGATTAATATGTTCGACCTACTCCTTCTGACGCTGAATTTCAATACCCTTTAGTGTCAACAGCCGATTCTTTTCTTTAACCCGGCGGTTTGCCCAAAATATGGACAATGAAAAGAGGCTAAACGCACCCAGAATTATATAAGAATAATTAAGTAATGTATTCTTTTGTTTAATTTGAATATCCATACCAAGCTGATCTGTCCGCAGTTGCTTGTTTTCAAGTTCTTTTTGCTGAGCTTGAAATTTTTCCTGATACTCCAGAATTATATTTGACCGGCCGGCGTTGTATATCGTATCATACAGTTCAGCATATTTTTTCTGATATAAGAATGCAAGCTTATAATTATCTTTTACTTCGAACAAATTGGAGTAAACTTTATAAATCTGCAGGATCTCGGGCTGAAAATTATGTTTTATGGACTTATTATAGGCTTCATTTATATATTGTTCACCAGTTACTGAATTTTTAAGTCGGACATGTAACGATCCCAATAGTATCATTGCCCGCACTTCAAGTAAAGGAACATTAACTTCTTTAGCGATATTTAAAGCACTTAATCCGTAAAAAAGTGAACGTTTATAATCACCTAATTGGTCATATGCCAAACCCATTTCCAAATAATTATCAGCTAACCATGTTTTATTACCTGATTTCTTATGCATAAGACTAGCCTTTTTCATGTATACCAGCCCTTCTTTGATTTTTTTATTTTTTATATATGAAATTCCAATATTACCTATAAATGCACCTTCAAAGCTTTTATCTTTAGCTTTTACCAGTGCTTTAAGAGCGCTGTTGAACGATTTTAATGCATTATAATGATCTTGAAGACGAAGGTTAGCTAATCCCATTGCGTTATAAGATCTTGCTATAAGATCATAATCTTTTACAGTTTGTCCAATTGATATAGCCTGAGTTTCATTATTAATCGCAGCTAAAAATTTATTTTGTTGGGTACATCGTACACCTTCAAGATAGTAACACCAGCCCATGCCCTTTGTATAGTTCAAAGATTTTGACAGTTCCAAAGCTTGCTGGCGATAATAATCAGATTTGGCAGTATCCTTCAGAAGGTATTTATATGAAAGGGTTACCATTAGATCAACACGGGCAGAATCTGATTTAGCGTTGAGTTTGTTTAAAAGCGAATCAATAGTCGGATCGAGTGCAAATACTCTTTGTACTGAAAAGAATAATGAAATACTTAAATATATAAGTATGAAGATCTTTAAGCGTTGTCCCAAAAGCATAATAAGTAGTTAATTCTTTGTACGGTTGCGTATAAAAAATGTTATTTAAATATAATGCAGCCTTTGTCCATGTCCAAAATTACTCCTGTTTGACTTTATACCATGATTTTAAAGTGTTTAAAGCTGTATCTTTGCCTAATTTATGAGTAAGCACGGTAGAATTCTTGTAGCAATGAGCGGAGGTGTAGATAGTTCGGTAGCAGCAGTTATGCTGCATGAGCAGGGCTATGAAGTTATTGGTCTTACCATGAAAACCTGGGATTATGCCTCTGCTGGTGGTTCTTCAAAAGAAACAGGTTGCTGCAGTCTGGATAGCATCAATGATGCCAGAGCCCTGGCTGTAGGATACGGTTTTCCGCACTACATCCTGGATATCAGGAATGAATTCGGCGATTTTGTTATTGATAATTTTGTAGATGAATACCTTGCCGGGCGCACTCCGAATCCTTGTGTTTTATGCAATACTCACATCAAATGGGAAGCATTGCTCAAACGAGCCAACAAACTCGATTGTGAATTTATAGCTACCGGTCATTATGCTAATATCCGTTTGCAGGATAACGGGAGATATGTGATTTCTAAGGGCAAAGATGAGAATAAGGATCAATCCTATGTTTTGTGGGGGGTGTCTCAAGAAAACCTGGCCCGTACTAAATTTCCTCTTGGGAGTTTTGCAAAAACCGAAATAAGGCAGATGGCTCTGGATATGGGGCAGCTGGAACTTGCGAATAAATCTGAGAGCTATGAGATCTGTTTTGTCCCGGAAAACGACTACCGCTCCTTTTTACGTCATAAAGTTGAAGATCTGGATGAACGAATTGGTAAAGGAAATTTTGTATTAACCAACGGCACTGTGGTAGGTCAGCATCAGGGCTACCCTTTTTATACCATCGGACAACGAAAAGGGTTGGGAATTGCACTTGGGGAACCCATGTTTGTAACAAAGATACTTCCTGAAAGCAATACCGTTGTGCTTGGTAAACTGGAAGAATTGCAACGGAAATCAGCGGTTGTACGTAATATCAATCTGGTGAAGTACGAATCTATAACAGAACCTCTTGAGGCCGTTACTAAAATCCGTTATAAAGATGCCGGCAGTTTAAGTACCATTATTCAGGACGGCGATAAAATAGTGGTTGATTTTCACCATTCAGTTTCAGGCATTGCACCCGGACAATCCGCCGTATTCTATGAAGG
>DASWTL010000314.1:0-5991 GCA_036402155.1 Sphingobacteriaceae bacterium
TATGCCAGGCTTTTTTCCATATCCACAGCTTTTGGGAAAAGGATATTATTTTCTAAATGAATATGAATGTGAAGATCATCTTCAAATTCCTGTATCATCTTATACAATAATTTGTAGCTGGAACACGCATCTTCCGGAATAGCATATCCGTTACTCAGTTCTCTGATCTTGTCAAAGCATCTTCCCACAAAATCATGCTCCTTCTCCAGTTCGTCAATCAATTCCTGAAGGGTTTTTCCTTCTTTAACTAATGGCTGGTTTGTGTTTTTCGAATGAACTATTTGCTTTACATACGAAAACAGCACTTTCTCTTCCTGTTCCATATGCTCGGTCAATTCTTCATTAATTTCTTCCACCAACTTTTGTATCGGTAATAGTTCAGGATGATGTTCGCCATGTACCTGGGCTACTTTTAAAGAATAGCCACGCAGTTCAGGCAAATATTTACGCACATAGCTATGATGAGTGTTTACAATGTAATCAGCTAAAAAATCTATGTTCCATTCATTATAGGAAACATTGCTGACTTTTCCTTCGGTACTTAACTGCTGAAGTTCAGTTTCTATTTTAGTTACATCTATATTTTTTTCAGCACATACTTCACTAAGTGTTTTTTTACCGCCACAGCAAAAATCTATGCCATATTTTTTAAAAACTTCGGCCTTGCGTAAGTCTTTAACAGCAATTTCGCCAATGGTTTCTTTATCTTCTGCTCCTCTTTTAGTAATCTTAACATCCCACCACTCTGGTCCTTCCTGTAAATATTGCCAGGTAAAAATATCACCGCGCTCACCAAGTAACTGGTAATAAACCGGTTTCGGGTCATGGTCATTATGTATGGTGAGACTTTCGCCCCCGGCCAGGCTGTCAAATACCTGGAAAATTGTAGGATGTTTTAATCTGGGTTCAATAAGTGTTACATCAATGAAGTTGCTCTGTAATGTGTCCATAATTTTAATGTTTTTTAATAATGTTTTTTCAAAGATAAAAACAATAAAAGTATTAAAGTACTTTTATACTTAATATTATTTCACTTTACAAACAGGTGACAAATTCTATAGCAATATCCGCTTTTTCCAACTTGAAGAAACCTGGCAGAATAGTATTCGACACAATCATCTTTATTCAATTATGCTAAACAATAGTTTTATTAGGCTGTCTTTTCTATAGCGGATTTACTGTTTGCCTTAACGTGTAACTATCTTATTATAATTATAATTCAAAAACTACCTCCATGAAAACTAACACATTAATTATTGGAACCGTTGTTCTGGCCTTAAGCATTTCGGCTTGTCAAAACAGAGCAACCAAATCAGACGATGAGAGTACGTCTATGACTGATACCACGCATATGATGGATACGACCATGGCAATGGGTGGCATGATGAAAGGCTCAATGGATAAGATGATGCAGGACATGCACCAGATGACCATGACCGGAAACATGGCTGCAGATTTTGCAATGATGATGAAAAGTCACCATGAAGGTGGTATTGCAATGGCTAAAGAAGAATTGCGATCAGGAACTGATGAGGGGTTAAAACAGATTGCACAGAAGATCATTGACAAACAAACCTCGGAAGTAAATGAACTCCAGTCATATATAGACAGCCGAAAGAATCCGGAGAAGAACTACGACCCGGCTAAAAAGGATGAAGGTTTTGCTAAGCACATGTCTGAAAATATGAACATGATGATGAAAATGCCCAATACTGGTTCGGGGGCTTCAACAGATAAACAATTTGCACAGATGATGATTGCACATCATCAAAGCGGAATTCATATGGCGGAGGGATATGTTCAGTATGGAAAAGACCAGGCATTACTCACCATGGCAAAAAAGATGATAGAAGATGAAAAGAAAGAAATTGAGGAACTGAAAAAATGGGATGAAAGCCATAAATAAATATGGCTTTTAGATCAGCATCGAAAAATATATCCTTACAACATGAAAAAGAATAATTATAAAAAGCTCATAATCATGATATTGGTATCATTTATCATCATGTATGGTGTTATGTTCTTAAATGTTGATAAGCTTGATCATATTTATTTAAGTACCACCAGAGCCTACATGTCATTACTGATGGTAACACCAATGGCGATTATGATGTTATTTATGATGCCAATGATGTATGAAAATAAAAAATTAAATATGATCATCATCGCGATAAGCATTTTTGTTTTTGTAATTACCCTAACCTTTTTAAGAACTCAAACTTTTATAACTGATTCACAGTACATAAAAGCAATGATACCACATCACTCATCTGCAATTATGGTAAGTCAGGAAGCAACTTTGAAAGATCCTGAATTAAAAAAGCTCGCAGAACAAATTATTAAGTCGCAGGAAAAAGAAATTTCAGAGATGAAACAGATTTTGAGAAGGATCAAAACCATTGAATAAAAATTAGTAATCCAAAACAATAATTATTTACCTATTTAAAACAACCATTATGTCACATCAACAATTTAAAGACTGTATAGATGCTTGTGTAGCTTGTGCAGTAGCCTGCAACCACTGCGCAACGGAGTGTTTGAAGGAAGAGAATGTCAGGGAAATGAAAAAGTGCATTCAACTTGACCTGGAATGCGCTGCAATATGCCGTGCAAGCGCTGAACTCATGAGCCTGGGTAGCGAATTCAGTCATCACCTTTGTCGTGTGTGCGCTGATGTTTGCAATGCCTGTGCTGAAGAATGTGATAAACATGCCCAAATGGGTATGGAACATTGCCGGGAATGCGCTGAGGCATGCCGCAAATGTGCTGAAGAGTGTGAAAGCATGGCCACAGCCGTTTAATTAAGGAGGTTGTCGCATAAATCGTGACAACCTCTTTTACTATTGCATCCTACATTACTTTCACGAAATTCCGGGTAATTAACCTAAATAAAGGTTAAATATAAACTTTACTAAAAATTATATAAGAAGAATAAAGTATTTTTAGTCATCTTTGCACCATCATGCAAATGAAGAGGCTGATCCTTACCATAATAGCTGTTTTTTATCTTGGTGTTTCATCAGGAGCAACTGTGCATTTGCATTATTGCATGGGTCAGATGATAGAATGGGGCCTGGTTTCAAAAAATCCTGAAAAATGCGGTAAGTGCGGCATGAATACAGAAAGTTCCAAAGACTGCTGTAAAAATGAAGCCAAACAAGTGAAGTTTGAAAGTGATCAGAAAATCTCCCAGAATTTTCTTCAGCTAAAAGCGCTAAGCATAGACTTAGGTTTCTTTCATTACACATCAGAAACTGATGTATATTCTTTTGCACTTCTAGAAGAATACCCCATTTCAAATGCACCACCTGAAGCGTATAGCACACCGGTCTTTATCCGGAATTGCAACTTCAGAATTTAATACCCTTCTTTCTGCAGGATACAACTCCCTGCTTTGGGCTCCACTGCCCTGAATCAAATTTTCCTACATCTTAATTTATTAAAAATGAACACCATCAGGTTTATTACTGCGGCGGTATTCGCCCTCATTAGTTCTACCCTGTTTGCGCAGGAAAAAGAAATCACCTTTAATGTCTCCGGCAATTGCACCATGTGTAAAAAAAGGATTGAAAAAGCTGCTACTTCCTTACCAGGAGTGAAGTCGACAGATTGGAATGTAAAAACAAAACAGGCGACAGTATTATTTGATTCACAGAAGGTTACAAAAGAACAGATCCAAAAGAATATAGCAAATGCTGGTCACGATTCTGAAGGGATTAAAACTAACGATACATCTTACTATAGCTTACCCTCATGCTGTCAATACAATAGAAAGCTCCAACCTGACTCAAATAGACAGTTCCGAGCGCATTGAATATCATAAAGCAAAAGCTAATAATCATAAATCACAAACTTGAAAAAACATGAAAACTCTTACTCTTTTAACATTAACACTAAGCTTATTTATCTCGGCATGTAACTCCAACACCGCAACAAATAAATCAACTGATACAAATGCTGTTAAGCAGGCTAATATCGCATACACTTGCCCAATGCATCCTGAAGTATTAAGCGATAAGCCAGGTAAATGTCCCAAATGCAAAATGGATCTGGTACAAAAAGACAAAGAAAGCACCGACGACCATAGCGGTCATCAGCATTAACTATTATGGTAGAAAAAATAATTGAATTCTCCCTGCGCAACCGGTTTCTGGTACTGCTTTTTGCTACCTCCATATTCGCCTGGGGTATCTATTCAGTTCAAACCAGTAAAATTGATGCTATCCCTGACTTATCTGAAAATCAGGTAATTGTATTTACTGAATGGATGGGCAGAAGTCCGCAAATAATTGAAGACCAGGTTACTTATCCCCTGGTTACGAACCTTCAGGGATTGCCAAAAGTTAAATATGTGCGGGCCAGTTCCATGTTTGGAATGAGCTTCATTTACATCATTTTTGAAGATAATGTAGATGTTTACTGGGCCCGGGCGCGTGTATTGGAACGACTTAACTCGTTAGGGAATGCTCTCCCGGAGGGCGTTACTCCCACCATGGGCCCTGATGGAACCGGAGTGGGCCATGTATTGTGGTATACGCTGGAAGCGCCCGGAATGGATTTAGGTGAACAAAGAGCCGTACAGGACTGGTATATCAAATTCACCCTGCAAAATGTACCCGGCGTTAGTGAAATAGCTTCATTTGGTGGTTTTCAAAAAGAATATGAGATCAATATCGATCCAAATAAACTCACCTATTACAAAGTTTCGGTTCAGGATATTTTGCGGTCTGTAAATGCGAATAATAATGAAGCCGGCGGCAGAAAATTTGAGATGAGCGGCATTGGGTATATTATTAAAACCACCGGGTATTTGAAATCTATTGAAGAGATTGAAAATCTGGCTGTGCGAACGCAAAATTCTATCCCGGTTAAAATAAGAGATGTGGCGACTGTTCAGATGGCCGGTGAAAGCAGACTCGGAATTTTTGATTATAACGGTGCCGGAGAAGCAGTTGGCGGCATTGTGGTATTGAGGTACGGTGAAAATGCAGATGAAGTAATCCGGAAAGTGAAAGCAAAAATGACTGAGGTAAGCAAAGGCCTGCCGGAAGGAATGAAATTTAATATTGTTTATGATCGTGGGGAACTGATCGAAGAATCCATTTCATCGATTAAAACAACTCTGATTGAGGAAATGATCGTGGTATCCCTGATCGTGATCATATTTCTGATGCACTGGAGAAGCGCTATCAGCATTATCATACAGATACCGATCACCATTGCTGCCAGCTTTATTTTATTGAATGCATTCGATATCTCATCCAATATTATGTCTTTGACGGGAATAGCGCTGGCAATCGGGGTAATTGTTGATAACGGAATTATTATGGCAGAAAATTCCTATAAGCATCTTGCCGTGCGGCAGGCAGAACTTACAGAATTAAGAAAAGGAGGAGAAACACATGGTTAAGAAATTTAGCCGATACCTGGGAAAGAAAAAGCCTGAAGAGGATTACGTCCGGCTTTCAGATGAAGAACGGTTAAGCATTATCGAAAGATCATGCAAACAGGTTTCACGGGGTGTATTTTATTCCACAGTGATTATTATTACATCATTTCTACCTGTGTTTCTATTAACCGGTCAGGAAGGTAAATTATTCCACCCGCTGGCTTATACAAAAACATTCATCCTGGTAATTGATGCATTGCTTGTAATCACCCTGGCGCCGGTGATCATCTCCTTTTTCATGAAAGGAAGGTTTAGGTCTGAACAGGAAAACCCGGTGAACAGGTGGCTTGAGAAACGGTATGAACCGATCATCCGCTCATGTATGAAGCATCGCAAAACAACACTGGGTGTGAATATCCTGGCACTATTAATCAGTATTCCTTTAGTTTTTAGCTTAGGGAGGGAATTTATGCCGCCATTGGATGAACAATCGATATTATTCATGCCGGTAACCCTGCCGGACGTCTCCAATTCTGAAATAAAACGAATTCTGCAGGTCCAGGATAAGATCATTAAGTCAGTTCCGGAAGTGGACCACGTAT